>PIXS01000184.1 GCA_003096255.1 Candidatus Bathyarchaeum sp.
ACACCACGGGGTTAGGAGTAACTAACGTAACTGTTCATGTTGGGTTCAGTTACAGCAAAAACGCAATCGGCAACGCCACAGTTTTCGTGAACGGAAAACAATGCAACGAAACACAAGCAGGAACATACACGTGCACGCTGGAAGGCTACAGCCCAATTGAAACATTTGACATAGAAGCAAACACAGCAGGCTATGAACAAGCAACCCTTACAGTTTCAACGCTTCAGGAGTCAAACACAACACTATACTCGCTGATTATCGCGTCAATTCTGGTAACTATAGCATTCGTTTTAGTAAAAAGAAGGGACAAAACCCAAAAACTCAACTAGCAAACCAACCACGCTCCCGAGGGGTATTTATACGGTTTCTGTGAAAGACATCAACAGGAAAAAACTATGCAAAGACGCGAACAAAAACTCACGTTAGCAGTACCTGTTTCAGTTGTTTCGGACATTCCCCACCTTAGAGAAAAAACCTTGGAAATAGGTCTGATTGGCAGGGCTGCGGCAATCTTTCGCGTCAACGAAATAGTAATTTTCACTGACAACCCAGGCGCTCACAACCAGAGCCGAGACAGAGCAACAATAGCCACACTTTTGACGTATATGGAGACTCCTCAGTATTTACGAAAAAGGCTCTTCAAACTGCTACCCGAACTGCGTTACGCGGGAATTCTTCCACCTCTACGCACTCCCCATCATCCTTTAGAAAGTAGAGGAAAAAATCTTAAAGTCGGCGAACACCGCGAAGGCTTGGTAATTTCAGTTAAAGAAAAGGGTTCAATCGTGGACATAGGCATCGAAAAACCAGTTGTGTTAGCAGACAAAAAACTTGCATTACACAGCAGAGTTGCAGTCAAAGTTACCAAAAAGGGAAATCCCCCAGAAATCTCAATGGTAGACAGAAAAGACATCAAAAAATACTGGGGCTTTACTGTCACTCCGTCTAGGGGCTCTTTTGGAAAACTCGTAAAAGCTGGAAACTACGACTTGGTCGTTGCCACTTCAAAAATGGGAAAACCAATAATGCAGGTCTGGGAGGACTTGTCTATAAGGTACAAAAAAGCCAGAAACATTTTGATAGGCTTTGGAGCACCAGCCAGAGGCTTGCAAGAAATTGTGTCGAAAGACAAGCTTAGTTTAGAAAAAATTGCTCACTTCACTGTTAACACCATTCCAGACCAAGGAACCGCAACAGTCAGAACCGAAGAAGCAATCTACTCAACACTTGCGCTTCTGAACTCTATAGAAAAATAAAAGAAAAAAGAAGCCGTTTGGCTTACGGCGCCTATATTGTGGTTGTGTTGGGTCTTGCTTCTAGTTCTAGCGGAAGGTAAACTGTTTCGTTGTTTCGTACCACTGTTAGGGTAACGGTTTCTCCAGGCAAAGTGTATTCCTCAAGGTAAGCTGAAAGACTGTCTATTCCAGTGACCCGAACTCCATTGACTGCAATTATTATGTCGCCGCCAATAACCACCCGCTGGTCAACAACATCAACTTGCTGTGTTCCGCCTTCTAGGCCAGCCTTTTCTGATGGACCGCCAGCTGTAACTTGTGCTATTAGCCACCCGTAGGTGACATTTGAGTCCATTATGTCTGCAATTTCGTAGTTCATGTCCACTCCTTGTGCGCCAAGCCAAGGATGTTTTTCATATGAGCCAAGGTTGACCAAGTCTTCGATTTCTCGCAGTATCGTGTTTGAGGGAATGGCAAAGCCTAGACCTTCTGAGTCTTCAACTATTGCGGTGGCGATTCCTATGACTTGACCGTTATAGTTTAGAACTGGACCTCCTGAGTTACCAGGATTAAGGGCTGCAGTTGTTTGAATGACGTTGGCTATGACGTATCCGCCTGTTGTTTCTGCAGTCAAAGTTCTGCCTAAAGAGCTGACGTAGCCTGTGCTCATGGAACCCGCCAAGCCGTAGGGAGTACCTACAACCATTACGGGGTCACCTACTTGCAGGCTTGAAGAGCTGGCAATTTCCAGAGGAGTTAGTTCTTCTTCTGGAGCACTTGTAGAGAGCACTCCTAGGTCAGCGTAGGGGTCTGAACCCAGAATTTCTGCAGGGTACGCGTTTCCGTTTGAGAATGTCACGGTTATGTTTACTGCACCGTCAATTACGTGGTTGTTTGTGACAATGACTATTTGACCTGAAAGGTTGTAAACGAATCCAGAACCTTGAACCTGACCGTAGTAGAGACGTCCTAAGAAGTCATAATACGAGGGCACCATTCCGCGGATGACAACTACAGAGTCTTTGATTTCAGCATACAGTTCTGCTATTGAAACATTGTCAACCGAGTAATTGTTGATGTTTTGATAATCCTGACTTTGTGTCTGCTCAAGAGATGCCACTTGGCTCTGAAGCGCAGAAACCTTACTCTGCAGGCCGTCGATTTCTTCAGAAGTTGTCAGGTAGCAGTTCATGTATCCGAACAAGCCACCTGCAAGTAAACACACTACAGCAACAACCGCCAAAATTGTAGTTGATGTACGCCGAGGCTTTTGGGGTTCAGCTACTTCCAAGGTTAGTCCTCCGTTACACAAACATGCCAGAATCTTGAGTTAAAGAGAAAGGATGAAAAATCACTTTGATTATTCCACGTTTTTCTAAGCGGTCCATTGCCTCAAAGAAGCGCTGATGTTCGTTTTCGTCAACCTCGAAATGTTCAAACATGTCATTTACTGAAGATTGAGTGAATTCTCCGTTCTGCCTTTTGCCTCGCAAATAAGTTACGACACGCCGTTCAACAACTCCACATTTCCAAGTTGTATTACGAAGCAAAACAACAAACGCCTTAATCATACGTTTAGACCTAATTCCAGAAACTCCCACACATTTCACCTACTAAGTCGTCAAGTTCAAAAAACCCTCAAAAAGACTATAAAAGAATTTTTCAGAATTAATCCAAAATTTTTCCCACATTTCAAACAAAAAACTAGAATCTTTTTACTGAAGTTGAAGGCGAAGAAAAGGCAGACTCTTTGCAAGCAGCAAACTTTCCAAGGGAACAACGAGGCCGAATAGTGTCAGGAAACAAGCACCTAATGTGTAAAGGTAAAACATCATCAAATTTGACCTCTAAGGTTATGCCATCTTCAGCTACTACGCCTGTTGTGCAGGATTCTTTACAAAAAAAGTCAATGCATCCAAGAGCAGTGTGCAACTGGGTGTCAAGGGTGATTCTAACATTGCCAACAGGATAAACGTAAGCTTCACGAAGGTAATCCACCATCACAACAGGTCGAAGGAGACTACCACGGCACTCTAAATAGAAGTCCCTAAGAAGATGGTTCTGTGAACCCGAAAGAAAAGAAACATTGCCTGCAATCATCTTTTCGGCTTCTTCTCGACTTACAAGGGTGCTTTCTTTTCTGATGTATTGGTCAAGCTTGGTTTTGCGCTCAAGCTTTATGCAATTATCTTTGCAGTTGTAGATTCGTATTCGGTACTTCTTTCGCCGCGCAACTCCGGCCTCCTTTTCAAAAAAAGCCGAGTTCTTAAAGTCGTCAAAGTAAAGACTCCGAATATGATAACTGCCGTCAGGTCCAGCGTGAGGGTCAGGTTGAAGAACGGCGGCTAACTTTTTTCTTAGAACCTCATATTCTAGGAGAGTTAGGGGATATTTCAGTTCATGTCGAAAACGGGGCTTTGTAGTTTCAACCATTTTTCATCCTTCATCGCAGTTTACTATTAACAAGGATGACAACACCTGCAACAACAAACACCACAACCAGCAATACCAAAGTCCAAAGCGAAGATTCTGATTCGGGTGCAGGTTCTTGATTAGAAGAACCAGGGGTTGCAGAGAGCAAATAGTTCCAGCTTGAGCCGCCATCTGGGAATCTGCCGTAGGAAACGTCTTGAATTTGTTTCACGTAAGTTACTGAGTCGATTAATGTAACTCCGTCGCTGTCAAAAAGACCTATTTCTTCACCGTTTGCGTCTAAGCCGAAGGCTGCGTAGTTGTCTCCTCCGTCAGCGTCTGCCCAAACTATTAAGTATTCTTCGGGTCCGATTGTTGTTCCTTCAGGGAACTGCCACCGCGTTGGATTGTTGAGGTTGTCGGTAAGATACATGCCAGTTAGGTCGATTGTTTCAGTGCCAGCGTTGTACAGTTCAATCCAATCAGGCGAATAGCCGTTAGGCCCAGCAACTGTGATGCCGTTGTCAGCCATGAACTCGTTAATAAAAAGAGAAGAAACATCACTAGAAGAACCACTGCAAGTAGCCACACTAAACAGCACAATGCTAGCTAACAAGAGCCCAGAAAAGAAAAGGGATGACACTAAGGTTTTCTTGTTGTGAATCATTTGCCTGTTTTTCTCCTTTTTTCCACGGTTTAGCCCACACAACTTGGCAACGGCGTCTAAGAGATGTCAGCGTTGTAGCTGACCAAGGAAGCGTCCTTTACGCCCTGAATTTTCAGCAGTTCATCCACACTCGAAGCTTCTTTTGCTTTCATTCGAACTTCAACCATCAATTCCACTCCAGCAGAAGTCACAGTTCTAGATCGCAGTTTGTTTTCAGGAAGCGCCTTTTGAACCTCTGAATCAGCGTCTTTGTCGTAATGAACAACAAGAAGGTAAGGGTCGTTAGTTCGAAAGTTTGCTTTGCACAAAACAAACAAAAACAGACCAATTATTGGGGAGCCAACTATTGCGATCATGTATAGTCCTGCGCCGC
>PIXS01000185.1 GCA_003096255.1 Candidatus Bathyarchaeum sp.
CGCATCGAGACCTGCAGCATGAGCCCCAATAATTATGATTTTTCGGGTCATTTTATTATCAACTCTGGCTGTCGAAATAAGAACTGGTGCCCATATTAAGCTTATTCTTGAAGGTGTTTTTGAGTTGAAATTACAACAAAAACAACCTAGATTTTTTGTTAAGCTATAGAATATTTGCGCGTTTTAGCATCGCTACTAATTTTGCCATCACTAAACAGCTTTTTTAGAGCGTTAAAAGTCTTTTTTTCAGTTTTTTCAAGGGTTTCAGCAATCTCAATAAGAGTCATTGGTTTTTCAGAGAGTAATTTGAGTATATCATTATGGATTTTTGCCATTATGGATTCCAGCCCATATTTGTCTCAATTAAGTAGGTGTTCATAGATAAAAAATCTTTTATTAAAAAAATAAAATGTGTTGGACTAATTCTCTGCTAAATAGCATTAAGCAGCTCCAAGAAAACCTAAAAGAGCTTAACCAGCTAGGTTAGCTCTCTTTTACGAGTTCGTTGTGCCATGCTACAGCTGCATTGAAGTCCAAAAGTGATTTGATTTCATCGTCTAGGTTTGAAGGTTCTACGATTAGAATCCAGCCTTCCCCATAGGGGTCTTCGTTGATTAATTCAGGTTTTGATTCTAGTTCTTCGTTTACTGCTTCAATTGTGCCAGTTATTGGGGCAACTAAGTCAGAAACAGCTTTCACGGACTCGAGACTTCCAAAGGGTTCATTCATAGTTATGCTGTCGCCGACGCTTGGAAGTTCAATGTATACAATGTCATGGAGTTGTTTCTGTGCAAAGTCGATCATTCCGATCTTTACTTTTCCGTCTTCCTTCTTAGCCCAGAGGTATTCTTTGTGGTAACACAGGTTTTCAGGTACTTCAAAGTCTTCTACCTTGACCATAATTTTTCCACCTCTATCAGTTACCGTATTGTGATATTGTGTTTGTCTTAAAAACATAACGATACGTTTGGCGAAAATTCATCAAATAAACACAGAATTAGAGAGAGTTTTAGCAAAAAGAAGGTCGCACCACTGAAGTTGTGGTGCACGATCTGAAACAATCAGGTCTTTATGTCTTCAAAAATCTGAGAACAACACAACGATGAAAAAAGGACTTCAAGTTTCATGGATTCTGCAAGCTGTATTGCTTCTTCAACAGGGAAAGCAATTGCACTTACTCCAGCTAACACGGCAAGTCTATCAGTTATTTTTCTATGTGCACCTTTAGGTCTCATGCATCCCAAAACAATGGGAATGTCAGGTAACAATAATCGGGCAGTTGCAATAAACCTTGCAATGTCTTCAGGTTTTGGTGGAGTCACGTTTTCCATTGGTGTTCCATGGATGGGCATGAAAGCGATTGCTATCACAGCTGAAGGCGAATATTTTGTAATCATTTTTAGAGCTTTTAGTTCTCCTTTCAGCTTTCCATAATGTAGCCCCACAAGCACATGGGGAACAAAAGGAATCCCAACGGCTGTAAAATGTTTTAATGACTGTTCGTAGTCAGCAACGGTCACATCTAGATGATACACTTCCCGGATTGTTTCATCAGAACCAATGATGTCAATTAACGCTGCGTCAACTCCAGCAGCCTTCATCTGTTTTGCAGTCTCAAGACTGACTACCCCAGTGTGAACAACAACAGTTAGACCCAACTCCTGTTTTATCTTAGAAATGGCATCCAAGAACCTGTCAATGGGAACAGAACCATTTGGAAGACACCCCCCACTGATAAGGCATCCAACAGCTCCATTTTTTTTCAGTTTTGAGCAAACATCAAAAAGTTCCTCAGGAGTTAAAGCAGAAACCATAGTATCCAAGACTTTTCCGTTACAGTGCTCACATTTCAGTGCGCAAGAAGAGCCAGTGATTGAAATAGACGGAAAAGCGTCTTTAGATGACCGAAAATACTTGGTTTTGTAGTAAACAAAGCTTGGAGCATAAAAACGAATTTTGCCAGTCTTGTTAGATATTGCCCCACTCTCAATTAACGAAACTAGCTGGTCGTCTGGCAGTTGCCAAACTGTTTCCACGTCTAGACTTGTCATACTCGCACACAATCGTTTCGGGTTTC
Organism: Candidatus Bathyarchaeum sp.; assembly: GCA_003096255.1. The sequence continues at coordinate 2,078 of PIXS01000185.1, forward strand.
TAAAAACCTTTTGAGTACAAATCAATTAGTTTTTTTTCTAAGTAACAAGGTCAATAATCCGATGTTTAAGTCTCCAAAGAATGCGAAAATAAACATCTTGAACTCAGTTTCTGTTTTTGGTATAGATAAATAGAGCCCCTAAATTACTAAAATGTAGAACTTAGTATTCGGTGAAATGTAGATGACTGATGCATGCTTTCCTGAAAAAGTTCGGGTTTCTATTGGCTCAGCTATCGTAATGGGGTTGTTGAAGGGAAAACTAGACGCCGAACCTACTACAGCGTACCTGTTAATGTGTAGAAAGCAGAAATGCGCGGCAAATTGTGGGTTTTGTCCACAATCCCGAAGCAGTAAAGGTAGAGCAGACAGGCTTTCCAGAGTTACTTGGCCAGAGTTTTTTACAACAAATGTCGTTGAGAGAATAGAAAACGCAGTAAATAACGGAAGTATAAAGCGTGTTTGTATCCAGTTACTGAATTACCCAGAAGCTTTTGACGACGTTTTATGTTTCGTTAAAGAAGTAAAAGCTAGAGTTGAAGTGCCAATTTCTGTTTCGTGCAGGCCACTAACCAGACAACAAATGAAAAAATGGGCAGAATCAGGAATTAATCGCATCAGTGTTGCATTGGATGCTGCCACAGAGCAGATATTTAGTGAAGTTAAAGGACAAACAGCAGGTGGTCCATACAGTTGGCAAAACCAGCACAAGGCACTAAAAGAGGCTGTTGAAGTTTTTGGAAGGGGTTCTGTTAGCACTCATCTTATTGTGGGGCTAGGAGAAACAGAAAAAGAGTTGTGCCGAGTAATTCAATGGTGCATCGATTCAGGAGTCTACCCCGGAATATTCGCGTTTACTCCAATAAAGGGAACTGCACTTGAAGGAAAGGAACCCCCGCAGGTATGCAGTTATCGAAGGGTTCAAGTTGCCCATTACTTACTAACACGCAAAGAGACATGTCTTGAAAATATGGAGTTTGACGACAAAGGAAGAATCACAAACTTTGGAGTTTCGGAAGAAAGGCTGCAGGAAGTGATAGAGTCGGGCAAACCGTTTCTTACTTCGGGATGTCCAGGCTGCAATAGGCCATACTATAACGAGAGACCAGGTGGCGTAATCTACAATTATCCAAGGCAGTTAACTTCTGAAGAAACAAAAGAGGCAAAAAGAGTTTTGGGTTTTTAAATCCAAATCTTTTGGGGTTTTCTCAACAGCAGAACAACCACAGTGATTGTGGCAACTACGGTTGTTACAACAAATATGTACATGTAGTTTCGAGTGGAGTCCAATTCTACTTGAAGTGTTGATTCCAGTTCGGTGTAGTTTTCTACCAGGGTCTGGTATGTGGAGTTCAGTTGGTTATAATCTGTTTGCAGTTGCTCTAGGTCTACGTTTCGGATGTACGTCGAAGCAAATCCTGAGGAAGGAATCTTTTGGGGTGAACCCATGAGTTCCCATTCACAGCTTACGATTCCGTAGGTTAGCCCTGGGGACATGTTTTCGGGGATTGTCACGTTGTAATCAATCTCGTAAGTAGACGTGAAAACTGTGGTTTCTAGATGGTTGATTTCACGTAATGTTACGTTGTTTGTTGCATCTAACATTCCATACAATTTGATTGTAATGTATTCTATGTAAAGGTCGGTTTTTGCTTCAGCTTTTACAGTAACAGTTATTGTATCTCCTGGATACGCTTGAACAGGTGCTCTTATATCTACAATGAGTCCGCCATATTCTAGGTCATAAACTCGTTCTGAGCCTTCAGGAGCAGCAGTTGCAACTCCAGAAAAAGTTAGCGTCACAAGAAGCGTGCACAGCGCAATTAAACATACTTTTTTGAACATCACTATGTTTACCTCTCAAAATCACTGTGCCACTTTTTCTTGTGGAGAAATATTTAACACTTGCCATTTTTAACAAACTCAACTTCAAAAGCTGGACATTGAGGTCAACAAAAATTAAAAAATTTGTTATCTAACGGAACGAACTAATCGTTGATACAAATAAACAAAATAGACTAAAGCAAAAGCTGTCAAAAAAATTTCAAAGGACAGAATTGTGTGGTTTTGTTCTGTGGCTTTGAAGAACCCTGTCTGCGAAATTTCCCAGAACACCAACACTTGCAAAAATATTGCGCTGCTTACACAACCAAGACCAAGACTGTGAAACAGGAATCGCAAACTTGAAGGCGCTTTGAACATCTTTCTTCAACAAAACTTGCTTGCGCTAGAACCATATCATACTTATGAAAAAAAAATAAAGATTAGAAAAATGGATTCTGACTACCTATTTCTAGGTAGCCCATCCAGCTTTTCTAGCTTATTTCCAGCGCAAAATCTTCCTGCCATAGAAGATTTCAGGCAAGATTAACAAGCCTGCGAACGCACATGGCAGAACTACAGCCCAGTCCATCAGGTCCAAAGGAACTGTTCCCAGCAACCCAGTGTAGGGCACCAGCACAGTCAGCAGAGCCGAACCAACTACCGCGAATAGCAGGAATTTGTTTGACGTGAAGCTAAGTCTGAATGCACTCTTTGTTTCTGATCTGCAGTTCCATACGATTAGCAGTTCCTGTAGGGTAGCCTGAGTGAAAGCCATAGTTTGTGCATGAGCTAGTGCATCAGGTTGTCCAGCAAACCACACGAAGTAAGCAACTGCAAACAGTAGACCAGTGCCTAGGAACTGGGTTACGAAGCTGGCGAGTATGGAAGCAAATCTGCCGTGTAGTATGCCTTCGTTGGGGTCACGTGGTTTTAGACTCATCAGGTCTTCTTGCGGTGGGTCCATGCTTAGCGCAAGTGCAGGTCCTCCGTCTGTTACTAGATTTATCCACAGAATCATGGCGGGAGTTAATGGCAGTATCATTTGGTCCCAGCCCATGAATGGACCTAGCAACGCGAACACACCAATGACTAGGAGTTCGTCAAAGTTTGAGCGCAACAGGAAGAACGAGAATTTGCGGATGTTATCGTAGATTGCTCGTCCACCTTCAACTGCTGTGACGATTGTTGCAAAGTTGTCGTCTGCCAGAACCATGTCGGCGGCTTCGCGGGTAACGTCGGTTCCTGTGATTCCCATGGCAATTCCGATGTCTGCCTGTTTTAGTGCTGGTGCGTCGTTTACTCCGTCTCCAGTCATTGCAACTATGTGACCCTTCTTCTTGAGGGCACTAACGATTCGAAGCTTGTGTTCAGGTGAAACACGTGCATAAACTGAGGCTTTTTCCACAATAGCATCAAATTCTTCTTCGCTCATTGCATCTAGTTCTTCACCAGTAAGAGCAACATCGTTTTCCATGATGCCTAACTCTTTAGCAATTGCAACCGCTGTTAGCTTGTGGTCTCCAGTAATCATGACAGTCTTAATGCCTGCTTTTCGGCACAACTCGTTTGCACCCTTTGCTTCTGGTCTTGGTGGATCAATCATTCCAGCCAAACCCAAGAAAACAAGGTCACTTTCCATGTCTTTTTCGTCATATTTTCCTGAAGGAATCTTTGGTAATTCTTTGTATGCTATTGCCAAAACACGAAGAGCCTGATTGGCCATGTTTTCGTTTGTTTTTATGATTTCTTCTTTTTCGTTTGCAGACAGCTTTGTAACTTTGCCATCTTTTAGTATGCTTTCTGATCTTTCCAGTAGCCTTTCTACAGCACCTTTAACATACGAGAAAACTTGACCGTCTGGCGACTCGTGAACAGTAGTCATCCGTTTTCTTTCAGAAGTAAATGGCACTTCCTGCAGACGAGGATATTCTTTTTCCAGATCTGGTTTTGACATTCCTGCTTTGGTTGCAGCAACAATCAAAGCGCCTTCAGTAGTATCACCGAGTACTTTTGTTCCATCATAGGTAGCGTTAGAGCATAAAGTGCTGGCTTTTAACAACAAAGTGAGGTCAGCGTCTTTCTGTGGGTCAATAGTTGCTTCGTTAACTAGGAAGTCTCCAGTTGGTTCGTATCCTGCACCAGTTACGTCAATCATTCTGTCGTTGACGTATAGTTTTCGGACGGTCATTTCACCTTTTGTCAGGGTTCCAGTCTTGTCTGAACAGATAATGTCTGTTGCGCCCAAAGTTTCTGCAGATGATAGTCTGCGGATTAAGGCTTTGCGTTTTGCTAATTCTCTGGCTCCAAGAGCAAGTGATACAGTAACTACTGCAGGCAATCCTTCAGGAACAGCTGAAACAGCAAGGGCAACAGCAGTCTCAAAGGCTTCAATTATGTCGCCTACTGCGTTACCTAGGTCTGCACCGCCGCCGATTACAAAGATTTCATA
>PIXS01000186.1 GCA_003096255.1 Candidatus Bathyarchaeum sp.
ACTCTGAGTTGATTGATGGTCCCAGATTTCAACATTTGCAAGAATGCCCAAATCGTGAAGAATGTTATACACATAGATATAGTCGCCGCACAGGAATGGAAGTGTTTCACCATAGATGATTTCTTGAAGTTCATCACTTATCCACTTTGAAGCAGACAAGAAAAGGTGGACCCGCTTAGTTGCTAGAGAGTTCAGTTTTTTTAATGCTGCTTTGATGTCTGTCATAAACAAAGAAAATGAAGCTACAACAACTTCGTGCGGTTTAATGATGTTTATTGTGTCTAGGTCTTCACATGAGCAATTAAGTGGAGTAATATTGTATACTTCCTGTTTTTTGGAGTTTGATTCCAATAAAGAAATCATGATAGGAGATGGCTCAACTGCAGTCACATGTTTAACAAGTCTAGCCATAGGTATTGTTAAACGTCCAGTACCTGCACCAATCTCCAAAACAGAATTTTCAGGCAGTAAAGACATTCGTTCTAGTTGACTTTTTGTTAAGTTTTCCATTAACACAGTGTTTTCGTTAAATCCTACTGCGCGTTTATTCCAATAGCTTGTTTTGCCAAGCCTGTTTCTGTAAGCAGTTGCAAGATTAAATTTCCACAACGCATCCCAGTTTATCAAACTCATACCCGATTAACTCCTTCAATAAGTCCCAAAATGTCTGTTCCCTAAAGGATTCCAATAAAAAAGGGAGGAGAACGCGATCATTCTCCTGAGTTGTTTGGTATCCCTACCAAATCGTTGTTGATGTTCAATGCAGGATACAAAAAGGCTCCATGCTCGTCCAAACTATAGTCCAACCCTAAGAACCGAGTTATGTACTCTTGGTGCACTGCTTCAGGGTCTAATTCAGTAAACAGGTCAGGATGCAGTATCTTTGCCAGATATACAGCACCTAGAGTTCCACCCATTGCATTGTTTCTAAAGTCTCCTGCAATTATGAAGACGTTTCCGTTTTTCACAGCATCCATGTTTGCAAATTCTGGTTTAGCCATGTACTCAGCTACACAAGTTTGCAAGCTGGTTGGGTCATCAACATCATATCCCTGAGCAGGATCATCTCGCATTGAGCCACCATAGGTGTATCTTACAGTGTGTAAAACAATGTATTCTGGATTTGATTCCATTATCCATTCAGCATCGACAGTTATTGATGAAGAGTTGAAGTAGCCAGGAAGGTTTCGGCCTATGTTTGCTCCTCCTGCTAAAATGCACACTTGACCAAGGGTGTCAACTGTTGCGTATGCTTTAACCGCTGTTGATTCAGTGTATGGATAGTTGCTCATGAACACGACTGGTTTTTCGTTTTCGTCAAGATTTGTTGTTTGGGAACTCAGCATGTCAGTCAAGTCAAGTAGCCACTCTACATAGTCTCGTGATTCTGTAACTCGGTTAAAGATGTACCCTGCTTTCAATATTCCTTGAACGAAACTTGAGTCTTCAGGTGCAGTTACATTTGGATAATATAACCCCAAGAAAACTACGTCAACTCCCGGCAATTTTTCGGCTTTTTCTTCAGTAGCTTTACTAAATGTTAACAGTACATCAGGGTCTGCAGCAAGAACTGCTTCATAATCAGGAGTGTACATGTTTCCAATACATATCAAGTCGTCACCTCGTTCTGGGAAATAAAACGATTTTAGCATATCAACAGCATAGTCAATGCCAATAACCTTGTCTTCAAGGTCGAGGACTCGAACCAACTCGGCGTTACATAAGTATTCAACGAAGATACGGTTCACGGGAAGAGATACTGTCAGGATTTTGCCGTTGCCGTCAAGTAACGTAACAAAGGATGCATCACCAGCTAGGAGCGCATTAATCTGTTCGATGTCATTTGAATCAATGGTGCCGTCGTTGTTGGCATCTGCAAACTGGGTTGCATCTGCGTTGCCGTCTATGATTGCTTGGACACACTCAACGTCTTTGTTGTCTATTATGTCGTCCATGTCTGCGTTTCCATAAACCTCAAGAATCAAGTTTATTGGTGAATCTTCAGGCTGTTCAGGTTCCTCGGGAGTCTCTGGGGTCTCAGGTTCTTCTGGAGTTTCTGGCTCTTCAGGGGTCTCTGGCGTTTCAGGTTGTTCTCCACTGAACCAGTTTTGTGTAATTCCTACAACTACGATAGAGCTTACAATCAAAAGTGAAAGGATTATTGCGATAGTAACACGATTTTTCATTTTATTCACACCGTGTTACTGTTTCATAAAAGAGTAACACTTATAGTTTTCGTTTACATTCTTAACACAGGCAACAAAAATGAACCTAACAGTAAATAACATTACATTCAGTTATGACAGTTCCTTATCACTTGATAGAGTCTCATTAGAACTACAAGAATCAGAAATCCTAGGCATAATCGGCCCCAACGGCTCAGGAAAAAGCACCCTGCTCAAATGCCTAAACAAGATACTCAAACCCAAAGACGGATCAATTCTACTCGACGGACAAGAAGTAAAGAAAATGAACCGACTCGAAATCGCTAAACACATAGGCTATGTCCCCCAATGCTCCGAGAGCCCTCAAGCATTAACCGTTTTTGAAGTAATTCTCATGGGTAGAAGACCCCACATCGCGTGGCAAAGCAGCCAAAAAGATGCACAGAAAACGTGGCAGGTTCTAGAACTGCTTGGAATTGAACATTTAGCACTCCGCAACTTCAATGAACTAAGTGGAGGAGAACAGCAAAAAGCACTAATTGCAAGGTCCTTAGTTCAAGAAGCAGAAATTCTCTTACTTGATGAACCAACAAGCAACCTTGACATCAAACATCAACTCGAAGTAATGGAACTATCGCACAATTTAGTTGCAAAACAAAAACTCTCCGTAGTAATTGCAATTCATGACCTAAACCTCGCCTCCAGGTACTGCAACAAAATCGTGATGATGAAAAAAGGGAAAATATTCGCAGCAGGTGACACAACTTCCGTCCTGACAACAGAAAATATACAATCTGTATACGGTGTAGAAGTTACAATAAACTACCACAACAAAATACCCAACATAATACCAATCAAACCACTAACAACAAACTAGAACTGATGTAGCCAAAGGGCAATTTTTTGGTCATATGGATTTTGTCCAGTCAAGGTCTTCCTTTTTGGGTTTGGTCAATCTGGACAGCCTTTTCTCAAGATTGTTGACCCGTATTTTTAGATCAACAATTTCCTTTTGAAGGTCAGCAATTGTAGGTTCAGGTTTGACTTCTTTTTCAGTCATCTCTGCTCAACATACAATAGTACACATGCCGTTAATATCGACTTTGGCAACAGACCACGGTATCAGGATTAAGCTTTAATCTACAAGTTATAACAAATAACACAAGAAAGTGGTTTTCAATGAAACAATTCATATTTACACCATCGGCAGGAAAACGCCTAATTGCATTAGCTTTAGCAAAAAACCCAACAGTTTTGAGTGCAATTAAGAAAGGGACACTTGTCATAATTGCAGGCACCACAAACGGATATGTGGCTGAGGAAGTTCTCAAACAAATTGGCGCCAAAGGGTTTTCCAAATCACATTTTTTCCGAGGAATAATCTTGCCTCCAAGTGGAGCCGTGACAGCAGAAGGCAGACTAGAAGATGAAAGCAAGTTTCCAGGCGACGTAGTGATAACCAATGGTGTGTGGCAAAAAGGAAAAACAATCGGAGACGTATTGGACACCCTAAAAGAGGGAGACGTGGTTCTAAAAGGCGCAAATGCACTGAACATGAAACGCAGACAAGCATCTGTGCTGATTGGTCATCCAAAAGCGGGAACAATTGCCCTAGCGATGCAGGCTGTGGCTGGGCGACGTGTGAAGTTGATTATTCCAGTGGGCTTAGAAAAACGCGTTAACACTGACCTTTATGCCTTGACAGATAAGCTGAATTCGCCTGATGCAAGCGGTTACCGCATGTTTCTTGTTCCGGGGCAAGTGTTCACTGAAATCGAAGCAATACAGCAACTCACGGGCGCCACTTCAGAGTTGATTGCCGCGGGTGGAGTTCTAGGTGCAGAAGGAAGCTACCTCATTGCAGTTACT
>PIXS01000187.1 GCA_003096255.1 Candidatus Bathyarchaeum sp.
AAAAGTCGGTTTTGTGTTTCAAGCCTTCAATTTGATTCCCACATTCTCTGCTCTCGAAAACGTGGAAGCCGCATTGGCACCAACAAACATACCAAAGAAGGAGCGTCTTGAACGTTCAAAAGAGCTTCTTGGGCTGGTGGGACTGAAGGAGCGAGCTGCTCATTTGCCTGCGGAATTGAGTGCGGGGGAACAGCAGAGAGTTGCCATTGCGCGTGCGTTTGCTAACAAGCCTAAGGTGCTTCTTTTGGATGAGCCTACAGGAAACTTGGATACCAAAAATGGAAAAGAGATTCTGAATATATGTCATCGGGCAAGCAAGGAGCAGGGGCAAACTGTTGTGGCTGTGACCCATGCCTCATACGTCAGAAGATACACAGATCGTCTGCTTTTTATGAGAGACGGAAAGCTTTTCTCGCAGATACCTCAAGAAGAGTTTGAAGAGACATAATAGACAAAACATTAGAAAATTGTAGGTCTTCAAATATGAGTGTGTTAGAACAGATATCTAACCCCTATCTAGCGTCCCTTGCTTTGGGGCTATTGTATGGATTCACGGTCTGCACATCATCTTGCCTCCCGTATCTGGCAAGTTACATTGCAGGGATAAAAGCAGGATTCCGCAAAGGAGTGACAGTTACTGCAATCTACAACACAGGTCGCATAGCAGCCTACGCAGTGATAGGAACCATAGCCGGTTTACTGCGAACCCTTGTAGACGAGGCATTCTTCGAGACGTACCAGACAATTTTTTCAGCAATTTTTGCTATTGCCGTTATCGCTATTGGCGTTAGCATTTTCTTCAAGAAAAGTTCTTGCAACACTTGTGTGCCAGAGAACGTTGAACCACAAAGTGGCTTGGAAGGTTTTAGGCAAAAGTTTGATGTCCGAGCCTTTTTTATGGGCTTCACTAAAGGTTTTGTGTTGTGTCCGCCTCTTGTTGCATTTCTTTTGTATGCCCTAACAAATTATCAGGCTAATTCCACTGTTTTGGCGGTTCTTTTTGGGTTGGGAACTGCTTTGTCTCCAATGCTGATTCTCGCCGCGGTAGTGGGATGGCTTCTAGAAAAAGCGCCCCTTTTCAGAAAATGGACATCAATACTTGGCGCGGTAGCACTTATTTTGCTGGGCGTTTCCATCTTGGCGCTCGCATTAATCGAGATTCTTTAGTTACAAAAGGTGAGTTACTTCGGGTTTTTTGATTTTTTGCGCTTGAACAGCACATAAACTGTTGTCGAAATGAGTATAACTGCTCCTGCAGTGAGGGCTAGACCCAATGAATGGGGTATGTTGGTTCCGAGGAAGCCGCCGTTTTTGTTTATGGGAGAGACTACGGGAGCCATAAGGGGGTAAGTGTCAATGTCGTCGCTACTGACTTGGTAGGGCGTATCGCCTATTCCATCCTGGTCAACGTCTGTTCCGTTGTAGTCGCTCCAGTAATTGCCGTTTACGCCGTTATCCCAGAAGTTTAGGTGCTGAATTGTGTGGGGGTCAGTGCACTCGCAGTCATAAACCTGAATTGTGTTGTTAACGAAGCTGTTGTTGTATAACCTGTTGTAAACAGTCTTGTGGGTGTCAGGTAAAGGTCCCATAAAGATGCCTTGAATGTTATCTTCTATGTGGTTGCTGGCAACTGTGTTCGGGGACTCGGCTAAGAATACTCCCATGTTACAGCCCATTATTGTGTTACATTCCACAGTGTTGTTTGCTGTCCAAATGTAGACCCCAATGTTGAAGTCTAGAATTTCCAAATTTTTGATTGTTACGTGACCGTTTGTAATGTTTGATACTTCTATCCCAAAGTCCCATGAGCCAACAGGCAGAACTCTGGGGGTCGCCTGCAGAGTGTGACCGTCCCCATCAATTATGACGTCACTTTTTTCTACAATTATTCCATACGAGTCCTCAATGTCACCCGAGAAGGTGTAAAGGTCTCCGCTGCGATGAATCTTGTTTGTTCCTTCAATGCTTCCGTCTGCTCGGATGAAGATGATTCCAGACATGTTAACAGAAAAAACGGGCACCAGAAACAGAGTGACGAGGGGAAATATTGTTAGAAGTGCTGTTGCTTGCTTCACTGAATGTTCAACTCGATTCCAGCCAGTTTCTTGACCTCAAAACAGTTTTTCCCGCCGCCTTCAATTGCAGAGCATCCTCGTACGGACACATCTCAACACAGCGCAGACACATTATGCAATTGGAAGTCGTAACGTCTCCACCCTTCTTGTCATATACTTCGGTGACTTGTGTTGGACAAACTCGTTTGCAGATTCCACATTTTGTACATTTTTCCTCCACCTTGTCTAAGCGAAAAACTGACACCCACTTGAAGGGCGGAAAACGATTAAACAACGCAATTAGGGCACCTAATGGACAAATTCTGCACCATGCCCGCCTATAAAAGAATGAAACAACAGTGACTACACCTAGCACAAGCAGGTTTAGTGAGGTAACATAATAGCCCAGTTCATAGAAGTCGCCTGTTGTAACCTGAGAAATCCACTCTGGACGAATCAAACCAACCGATGACTCAAGGAGCACACAAAATGGTTTCATTGGACAGAATTGACAGAAAGGCGCAGAAAAGTACTGAAAAACAAAACCTCCATCTTCTGTTCCAGGAACCAACTGAGCATTTACGATGGCTTCTGAGGCGAAAATAACGCTCACCACTATGAGGAGAGCAAGAATCACATAACCAAACTGATGAAACTTCTTGTTGAAACTTTCCGAGAAATCTCGGTGAGGTATCTTCACAGCCTTTCTAAGGTATGAAAGCAAATCCATGTACAAACCGAAGGGGCAAACCCATCCACAGAAAATTTTGCCCAAAAGAACAGACAACAGAATTACTACACCAATAATGACTGCCAATCTGACGTATCCGGGGGAGTTGTATGTTACACCCCAGCCGCTGGTGTTTTCCCAGAAGGGGTAAATTGATGTTTGGATTTCCCAGAGGGCACAGGTTACGGTTCTGCCGCAAGGATAGTAGCAGCCGAAGAATGGAACAGGTAAGCCATCAGCCATTTCTACTCCAAAAAACTCTGTTTCGACCACAAATTCGTGTACAGGAATTTTGCTGGCTGGCTGTGGTAGTATCTCGTGGTCAACGAATATTCCAAAGAAAATTAAGTACACCAAAGCCACTTGAATGAATAATCTTAGGAAACTGATCTTTCGGGTCTTTTTCCGTAGTCCAAATACTGCAACTACTGCACTAATGCTTACTGTTGTTATGGCTGCAGTTACCACCAGCATGTTCGGTTTAAATGGCGAACCAACAATCGGTGGCGGGTTAGAAGAGTCAACTGAGGGATCAATTACCGTCACTCCTAGCCTGTCGTTAATGTGACCATAAATTGGAAACACGTTCCAGTATCCAGCCATATCAAGCTCTTGAGTCACCGAGAAGTCTCCAGTCTCGTTGTCAACTTCGACAGGCTGATCTATCCAGCTGTAGTCTGGCCTAACAAAGGTCACCCTTACGGTCAGGTTCAACTCATCTTCAAGACCAAGACAAACTCTTCCTTCCACGGTGACGCTTTCGTATATGTTGATTTCAGTTGCCGAAATGTTGGCAGTGACGTGGGGACCATAGCAGCTGGAAACAGGTTGGGCAACAAAAACTGTGGCACAAATCACGGCAACGGCAACACTGAACAATATACAGAGTACAGCCTTGGAGTTCATGCCCGTCTTTTTTTTCACCTGTGGGCACCACATGCCTCTTTTTTTGGTGTGTATACAAAAAAGGTTTTTTATCAAAAAATCTTGACTAACAATAATTCTTTGTTTTTGAGAACAAAAAAAGAAAAGAGGGGGAGGTTATTACTGTTTTTTTACAGCAAAATAGACAACTAAGCCTACGACTATGCCGACGACAGCAAGTAGCAGTATCACTATGTCTATTGTAAGGTATGCGGGCTGTTCAGGGTATTCTGGAAGCTGACTGATTACATTTGCAGCGATTTCTTCAGCGCTTAGCGTTTCTGGTGCAGGATCAACTGTTATGTATGTTGTTGATGTTGAACTGTAGTAGCCGCCAGAGCCAAGGAACGTGGCGGTTATTGTCCATGGTCCTTCAATGTCAGGTTTCCATGAGTAGCCGTAGTTGCCAGATGCGTCGGTTTTAGCTATGCCGATCTCAACTTCCTTGCCGTCAGGATCAATTGCTTCTAACTTCACGTCAACGCCAATTGTGTCAGGTTTTTCGAATTGCATGTACACGTATTTCATCCATTCGCTCATGCTTTCGTCAGCTACTGCTGGAACTCCGTTCTGGAATCGTATTTGCAGATTAATGTCTGACAGA
>PIXS01000188.1 GCA_003096255.1 Candidatus Bathyarchaeum sp.
CTCCTAATCTTTTTTATTTACTTTTTACTCGTTATGCAGCGTAATGTGTAGAGAAAACAGTCGTTTCAGTTATTTTAACTTTTTGAAGGAAAATCATGAAGCAAAACACCATTCCAACATTCTGCACATACGCAACTGAGTTTCCTAGCGCGAAGAACGAGCGATTCGCTCCATCTCATTGCGCTTCTTCACAGCATAACTCTTCACGTCATTTTTGGCAGCCATAATCAACTCTTCAGCAAGATACTCATCCAAAGCCTTGGGGTTACCAAAAGACTGCTTTCTTGCGCCCTCAGAAAGAAAACGTAACGCAAGATCAACTCGCCTCTGAGGAGAAATGTCCACAGCCATGTGATAGGCGATGCCACCGTAACTGATACGTGTAGTATCCTCGCCAGGAGAAGTGTTTTCCACTGCACTGACAAGAACCTGTACAGGGTTCTCTCCTGTGCGAATGTTGATTATTTCGAAAGCGTTCTTTACCAAGTTTATGGCTCGCGTCTTCTTGCCGGCACTACTGCCAGGACGCATAAGATTGTTTATGAGCCTTTCAACTATGCTGACTTTAGCCTTGTGGAATTTTCCATGCTCATGTCTACCCATGCTGTGGGGAACATACACGGGTTTAAGAGATATGTATTGCTGGAGCCCAGGGTCATCTAACTGAATGTCCTCGAAACTCCATTTTCCGAACAGCTTTATCTCTTGTACCTTACTCAAACGAGACACCTTGACAAAGGTTCTGGGTTAAGAAACCAATATTTAAGGGTTGTTTAGAGACCAGACCATTTTCCTTATCGCATGGGCTTCTCTTTTCTACCAAGAACCAACTCATTAAGGGAAACCCCATTAATGGTCGAAACCTTCCACCTGACACCAGGAAGGTCACCCATAGCTCCACCACGGGAACCACCAATTCCCTCCACCACAACCTCATCGTGTTCATCAACCACGTTGAGGGCACCGTCTCCAGGAAGAAAAGCAGTTATTACTCTGCCATTCTTGATGAGCTGCGTTCTAACACATTTCCTGATGGCGCTGTTTGGCTGCTTGCTTTCGACGCCAACCTTTTCTAAGACTATTCCGCGGGCCATAGGAGCCCCTTTCAGCGGATCAGATTTAACATCCAATCTAAGCATTCGACGCTTGTAGTAGACGTCCTTCCATCTGAAGTTCTTTCGTTTCGCAAGCAATTTTCTTGCTGCTAGTTCGCCTTTTGGTGATTTGGAGCCCATACTTTTCTGTCCTCTAACCATTCTATTTTAAGGTTCTGATATTTAAACAGTCCAGATTCACAAACTCACATAAATACGATTCGCAAAAAATCTGTGTGATTAACACTGTTTTATTGTTGAAAAATCTGTGTATTCGCCCTTTTTTCGTGTTTTAGATTTGGTTGGAAGGCTGCTAGGAGGGGCATAGGTTAGAAGGTTTCGAGGGCGACGTCTTCGTCGCACAGGATTTCGTACGGTGTTGTTTTGTAGCCAATCATTGGTTTGGTTTTGATTATGATTTTTTCCCATCTTTTGCGTTCTATGCTGTATCTGAAGTTGTGCGTGTTAGGTTTTAGGAGGCATCGGTAGCCTAGGTATCGTTCATTTTGGAAAACGAGCCTCATTTTGTCTTTGCATTGTGGGTCTGCGCAGGGAAGTGTTGCCCTCAACATTTTTATCAGATGTAGTAAGATTCCATAAAGAAGTTAATAAGCTTAACGAATTATGCAACCAAATCCAGAAACATGAAAAAGAACCAAAAAAGTAACTAATTTCCAGAAAGAATTGCCTTCGCGCCGTCAATGAGTGGCGCAAGCTTCTGTTTGGAGATTCCTGTTTGTCTTCGGAGATGTGTTGTGTTTGTTTCAGTCAGCTGTTTTAGGAGGATTATGTTGTTGGATGTTAGTTTGTTTCTGGTTGTGGGGCTTAGTGTTTTGAGGATTGTTATGGGGTAGAGTTTTTTTGTTTCGATCATTGTTTGTAGGTCTTGGTTTTTGGGGGAGCTCCAGCTTATGTGTTTGATGTTTCGGCAGTTGGCGTAGCGTTTTGCGTGTTCTGAGAGTTTGGTGTTGCAGACTATCATGGCGTAGTCGATTTTTAGGTTGTTGTGTCCGAGTTGGTGTCCTTCGGTTAGGTCTTCGAATACGGCTCTTGAGATGCGGCTTACGTCGAGGCTTGTTGGCGTGTGATATTTGTAGTGGTGCTTGACTTCTACGATGCAGGTTTTGCCGTCTTTTGTGGCCACAGCATCAACTTCATGTTCTACGCATCTGCCTCGGATAATCTGGTTTGGGGTAACTTTGTAGCCGTGTTCACTTAGCAGAAGCTGGATGTACTGTTCAAAGTCGGGTGCTGATCGGAGAAGGCTAAGGGAGCGCCGTAAATCGGTTTGCAACTTCATTACGGGCTTGTATTTTTTTAGGCGCCTGTATATCATTTGGAGGATTCGTCTCGTCGTTATTCCGTCGTAGAGTCGGCTTTCAATTTCGTTGGCAATTGTTTCCGCGGTTTCTTGTGTCGCACCCATCCGTAAACAAGTTCGAACAATCTTCCATTTACTGAACTCTTCCCTTGTTCCGTTAGCCTTCGTAACCAAAACAGCCAACCTTTTTTCACCACAGAAGATAATCCATTTGAAGCTTCATTAATTTACAAGAAATTTTGCTTTTAGTTTAAGATAATTGTTTGTCTTTCTGGCAATTAGGTACGCTGTTGGCACGGCGTATAATGTGCTTGTTATGTTGTAAATGATGAAAGCAGGTACTAGTGACAAAATGTAAGCTTCAGGTATTGAACGTCCTAAGGCCAAAGGAAGCAAAATACTGTATATAACGGCATAATCAATTATGGGCATTAAACCTCCTCGAAATACAGTAGCAAAAACGGTAGAAAGGAAAGATTTCTTCTTTTCGTTTAAGTTTTGACCTGAAGCAATCTTTCGCTTTATCAATCTACTAGCAAGAAATATTCCTGAGAACATAAACAGGTGAACTATAATGCCCATTGGATACACAACAATGCCTCCTGGACCCATAGGAAAGAAAATCTCTTGACCAATTATGTGGATTATTTCAATCAGAAATCCTATCTTGAACCCGTAAATCATGAATGCAACCAATATTGGGATCTCATATAACGCATAGAAAAAACCTGGATGATAAAAAGTTGGAATTCTCACAGCGTTCAATATGATGGCTAAAGCAGCAAAGACAGCTATCAAAGAAACTGATCGAGCATTCAAAGCAAATCTTTCCATGTATCACACTTCTTCAGTATATAAAATTTGACTTTGCAGTGAATATTACGCATTCTCCAGTTCACAATTTTACAATAAATCAGCTCGTTTGTTGCTTGGAATCAATTCAAAGAAAAGTAGTTTCGACATAGACATCTTTGGCTAATAGTCCGTCTGTTGCAGGACCTTGATATTTGGTTTCTTGATGGATGAATGTGATGTAAGCGTCGCAATAATTCAATTGATTTATGTCTTTTACTCCGTTATGTTGTAGTACATCATATGCGCGGGTCTTAGTTTGTCCTGTACCCTCAAGTATCAGTACTGAAGGGGGAAGAGGGTCCTGATTAGAAAGTAATGATATTGGTTTTGTCCAAGCTACAAAAAGTGTTTTACCATGGAATTGGATTTGCAATTCACTTTTTTTGAAAAGATTGTAATTGTTATTGGCAGTTACAGGACTGCCCTTAAATCGAGCAAACCATACATGCGAGGCTTTTGGATTATTTGCAGCAACAGCCACAGGAACGTAACAATATCCTATTGGGGTGTTGAGCCACGAGTGCAAGATAATCGCGTCTTCGGCACCAAATGTTGATTCTTTATCTATTTTATAGACACTTAACAATAATTTGGGATAATCAAAATTTGTGTGGGGATGAATTAGGGCATGGCCTGTAGTTGCACAGGCAGTAATAACATCCGAATTTCTTCTTGTTGAAGATGTCTTATATGATAAAATTTTATCGCGCACATCTTGTTCCGTTATCTTGGCTTTGTCGGCTATAGTGGTTAGTTCACTAACAGTAGATAAACGATCAATGAATTTGTATTTCTTCAATTTGCGTCCGCGCTCAAAAAGATCCTCAGACATAGATGCTTGTTTTTTGATGATTGCTTCAACTGTTGAAGAGGTGGGAACTACAGAATTTTTCCAAAGCTCAAATAACATTTTGTTAGTTTTTTGAACATACTCTAAGTCATTAGAATATAATGTTCGTTCGTAAGTTCCAAGAGATCCTTGGCTCTTAATCGCATGTTTCAGGTTAAATTGAAAAAAGTGTTTCCCATCAATAGTAATTGTTTTTAAATAATCATTGGGAACGTGTCGAACTTCACAGAAATCAGCTAATTGTAAGCATGCCCTCAAATTTTCGCGAGAAATAGGAGCCATTATTTTGACTGCTACGCCATTACTAGTGAGTTTTTTCAAACATGATGAATCATGCCAGTAGGATAGAATATCCTCCGAAGAAGTTACCATCACAATTTCTTCTTTTGCTGTTTGGAGAATTTCATTAAATTTTGTAATTGCTAAGTTTTCATCTTCAATAATTTCTGTTCGCTGAGGAGATACGCCTGTCTCTAGTTCACGTATTTTTTGGTTAATATCTGTTGAATTTCGCCATATTTCCTCAAAAACACTTGAAAGGAGGTCGGCTATTGAAGTTGCGTTAGTAAATAGGCAAACGTAACCATTTTGTACCTCTAAATCACCAGTTCGTGGGGAAAGGAAATACAATACTTCTTTATTATCACGCAATACCATTTTAGGAAAAGGAGATAACCCAATGTCAGCATTTCTGCTTTTGAGTTTCAATTCAGGATTAACGTCTTCTAGAAAGCGCTTAATCGCTGAAAGCTGATGCTTAGGAATCTCAGTTATAAGTCTAAAATTAATTTGCAATTTCTTCGGATGGTTCAGGATAGAATCTAAAACGCCAAATTGTTCAGCCCTAAATAATTCTGAAAGATTGGAAATTACTGAAAACTGATTGGTTGTTTCTTGTATCATTTGCTGGATTTTCGAATACACATATTTTTTTCCTTTGATTATCGCGAATTTGGGTAAACTTGTTTTAAGTCCAGAGAGGCTAATTGATTGCCAGTCTGCAATGAGCTTGCCGGTATTTTGTTTGATTGTTTTTGCGTCTTCCATTTTTGTTTTGGCAAACAAGTCAAGAAGCTTATCAAAGGGTATAGCCACGAATTTAGCAGGCCTATCCAAGGTTGCACTTACAATTCCCTTATTCTGGAGACCTCGTATTATCGGATAGAATCTTTGCTTTGTAATTCCAAGGGCGGCTGTGATTTCTTTTGATTTTTTTGGACCTTCTTTTGCCAGATAGAAATAGATTTTTGCTTCTGTTTTTTTGAGACCTAGGTCAGTAAGGGTTATTAGCATTTTTTCTTTGCTCACATAGGTCTCTCCTTTAACTTCCCAGTTATTTACGTGATAAGACAATAATGAAATTATTTTTTTCCATCAAAATAATGATGTAAATATACAAGATTATTTGCCGTTACTCCAGTTTACAGCTTTCCAACAGGACAAGAGCTCTTTTTTATTTCCAATGATTTCTTTTGATTTTTCAATTTTATGATTAATCAATATTTCTAACACTTCTTCGAATGGAAGAGCTGAAATAACAGAAGGGCGAGTTTCGGTCACATTAATAATTTTTTTATTCCGCAGTTTTTTTAGGATTGGATAAAGTTGTTGTTTATTGATTCTCATTTCCTTGACTAGAGTTTTAGCGGTCATAGGACCTCTTACCGCAATTGCAATGTAAACTCTTGAATCGGTTTCTGAAAGCCCTAAGCCTACAAGGGCGTTTAATATTCTTCCTAGACTCATTGATGCTTCTCCCAAATTCATAAGAAAGAAAAAAGGAGGGTTGTTTGATTTTGTGTTCGACGAACTTAATTGCCAAGATAATTCAAAGTACCAACGTTATCTAACACAAAGATGACAGTTTGAGTGGCAATGTCGTACTCAAAATATCCTTCTCTAATGCCCATAACCTTGACGTTTTGTTCGTTTACTTCACCATGTCCACTGAATGTTCCGCTTGCATAGAATTCCCCCGCAGCTAAATCATAATAAGCTCTTTCGTTGGCCATTATTTCAACATAATTTCCGTTCCATTCGACGCGCTCATAAACTCTGTAATTGAATGCTAACAGTGTTGGCGAAAGTTGTACCATTACTACATAAAGTGACCCTTCATAACCGCTGATAGGTATTGGTTCTTCATTGATACCTACTTGTATAGTGTTTATTCCGTTGGGATCAAGTGTCCAATCGCCATAGATGTGTGTGACTTTGGGATTAAGGGCTTCAGGAGGATTTGTTTTCATATCAATAATAACTCGACCGCCTATTGGTTCTTCTCCTTCGGGTTCTTGAGGATTTGTGGAATGCCACAAAAAGTATTCAAATTTCGGGTTATTTTTTTCTGAACTCGGTTTTGCCATTACTAAGGGCGTTAACATGAGTGAGAAAACGAGAAGTGTTGTCATTACAATTATTTTCTTGTTCATTTTTTCACCTCCCCCTGATGATTCAGTTGACTTCTATCTAGGAAAATGTCCATTTATTTTGTAGTCAAGCAAAAAGGTTGACTAACAGCCACAATGCCCATGAAAAAAGCAGTCCGGCATTTTTTAGGAAACGTAAATAAAGATGTTGTCGTAAATGTGGTCGAGAACAGATTGTGGCCGGGATGAGGTAGTCTGGTAGCCTATAGGTCTGTGGAGCCTAGCGCCTGGGTTCAAATCCCGGTCCCGGCCCTTTCCTCTTATCAAGTTACAGAATTGGCACTTTTTCGTTATGGGATTGTGAAGATGCATTCTCTGGTTGCTTCGTCTTGTGGGTCGTGGATGATGGAAAAGCAGGTTGACACTTGATAGAAGTATTGTCGGCATTTCAGAAACATGTCTTCTGTTAGTTCGTCGGGAGTGAAGTTGAGTTCGATTTGTTGGCTTGTGTTTGGGTCAAGAGTTAGGTGATAGATTTTTGTGGTGTGTGTTGTGTCTGGTGACATTACTATGTCTCTTTGGATTTTGATTTGTATAAAACCAAAGTAGGTATGGTTGCCGCTGTTCGTTACAGTGGTAGTCAGCTTGATTGGCTGGTTTACCGTAACATTGACTCTTGTCCCTTCAAGCTTGACACTGTTTTTGTACCAGCCTGTGAATTCTTGGTTGATAAAAGAGCGGTTATTTCCTGGGTTAATTTCTTCAAAGTACTGGTCGTTCGAAGCAAAGTAGTAGTTTCTTCCTTCTAGATTCAGGAACTCAAAGATGTCTGTTAATACTCTGTTTGTTATTCCTTCTGCTGTGGGTTCAAGGACTCTCCATCCAAGTTGGGTTCTTATTATCACCCATGCATGTCCCTGATTGTTGACCATGCCTAATGCTACGAAGACGTCTTCAGCTTCAACTCCTGTAGCTCTGACTAGGCTAGCTAAAAGGAAAGCTTGGTCTTCACAATCTCCAGTTTTCAAGTTTAAGGTCTCGTGAGGGAATTGCCAGTAGTCTTCTACTCCATTAATGTCACTATCAAACTCGTAGACGACGTTTTCTCCAACCCAACTGTAGATGGTATTCAGATCGTCGCCAATTTCTAGAAGTTGAGTTTGAACAGATGGATTGTTGGGGGTTATGTAGAATCGGACATGGTCTCCCATACCGCGTCTAGGAACATCTACTTTGAAGTGGTCTGTGAAGTTGGTCCATTCCTTTTGTTGTGTCCGTAACGTGAAGGTTGCTTGGTATGTTCCTCCATAGAGGGTATGTGTCTGGTTGACAGCTTTTTCTTGACCTTCATCTATGATGCCAAAGTCGATAGACCCTGTTTTCACAGTTTGTGTTTGGTCTTCTATTTGATAATCAACTGTTGCCTGTGTTGGTTCTGATATGCCAGTGTTTTTGACTTTGACGTTGAATGTGTATTCGGCTGATTGGCTAGTGTCAGAGATTTGAACCCAGTTATCTAGTTGGCTACTGACCTGCATCGAATATCCTGTCTCTGTGTCGGATGGTTCAGAATCGGGCATCAGGATAGAAGTTAAGGTGTCTAGGTAGCCCAAGGTTGAGGCCATGAATAAGGCTGCAACAACGATTACGATTATGATGACAGCAGAAGCTTTACTCATACCATTTTTACAGTTAATTTCTCTAAAAAAGATATCTAGATGAATAGATTGTATTTTTTTATTTTCTTTCCTTTGAAGACTTTTTTTATCACTTGTCTGGAGTTCAGTGATTACCCAAAAAGTGCAGGAAACAGAAACCCCTAAATTTAGCTTCTATCATCAAACAAAAGCACAAGCATTGTGGGCCGATAGTTCAGCCTGGAAGAATGCCTGACTTGCACTCAGGAGGCCGCGGGTTCAATTCCCGCTCGGTCCACCACAAACTGCTAACATCTGAACTGTAACTTTATTTATATGACTTAATCTAGGACCTCAAAATGCAATCATTCTCGCACTTGACGAACCATTAACCACATTGGCAAATTCAATGGTTCCGGCAAGATTATCTTTTTCTTAACAGAAAATCCATACTTTTCATAGAGCTTGACATTGTTTTCTTTTTGAGTCTCCAAATATATCGATTTCTTCTCTGTTTCAGCTTTTTCTATAAGAGCTTTTAATAATTTGCCGCCAAAACCTTTTCCTTGAAATTCCTGTGAAACACCCATCATTAACAGATGTATATATGGACCCAGATTCAGACTTTTCTTTGCTTCTTCAACTGCATTAGTGAGAACTTCCATCTTCTTTGCTTCGTTTGATATTTTCATGGAAAGAAAGAATGCTCCACTTCTAAGGATGGTCCAAGTTGTCATTTCTTTATCATGAGGTGCAATTGCCATTACTCCCTCAAAATTTTCAGATGTCGCAAATACACTACCATATTTTAAACAAAATCTAACCATAACTTCAGTTAGTATTTTGTTCTTTTCTTCATCAGAAAATACTTCTTTCCACATTGACTCTTTAGAAAAAGCATCAGTGAGCACATCTACTGCGTTCTTAAGGTCTCTTTTTTGAATTTTACATAAATCACTAATCAATGTCATATTGGTAAATAGATTCTTAAATTTATAAATAATTGGTCTCCCATGGAACGCAATATTTTCTTCATAGGAACTGTAAATGATTATTTAACTAACCAAAATTGAAAATTCAACTTTTATCTATTGGAATATTGGAGACTAAAGAAATGGAAAACACAGGTTTTGATGAAAATTTTTCAAAAGTTTCCGGGTTCAATTCCCGCTCGGTCCACCATTTTAGCTAACATAAGAGTTGTAAATGGTTATTTAACAAACTTGGGAACGGGGTTTGAGTAGTTTCTTTTTGTAGATTACAATAACCAGAGTTGCAGTTAACAGTAATGTTGGGAGGAGCCATGAAGAATACTCTGGGACAATACCATATTCATCGGTTTTGATTAACCAAAAATCAGAAGGAACAGTACTAGGCAAATCTGTTTCGCCAGCAATTGCGTATCCTCCATCAGAAGTCTGAACTATCGACCAAGCTTTGTCAGTTTGGGGTCCTTCGTATGTTTTGTTCCATTCCATGTTTCCATATGCGTCAGTTTTAACAAACCAGCAATCTGAGCCAGTGCTAGAGGAGTGTATGGTGCCTGCTATTGCGTATCCTCCATCAGAGGTCTCAATTAACGCGTAACCTGTTCCGCTGTATGTTTGGTTCCACTCCATGTTTCCAACTGCATCAGTCTTAATCAACCAAATATCATTACCTTTTTCACCTGCTAATGCGTAGCCTCCATCAGAAGTCTCGACCAATGACATGGCTATTTCATCCCCTGTCTCTCCGTAAGTTTTGTTCCATTCCATGTTCCCCGCCCCATCAGTCTTCACCAACCAAAAATCTCCTCCGGGATTGGAAATCAAATCAGAGGAATTCATGAGACCTGCCAACGCGTATCCTCCATCAGACGTCTGCACCATAGAATATACGTAATCATTTCTTGTTCCTCCAAATGTTTGGTTCCACTCAACGTTCCCAAATGCATCAGTCTTAACCAACCACCAATCAGATTGCCCAGCACCCAAAGAATCTGTGGAACCTACTAACGCGTATCCTCCATCAAACGTCTCGACCAAACCCCGAGCTTCTTGCCAACCTGTTCCTCCGTACGTTCGGTTCCATTCCATGTTCCCAAACGAGTCAGTTTTGACCAAAAGAGCATCACCAGAATCAACAGATTGCGTGAGACCTGCTAATGCATATCCTCCATCAGACGTAGCAACCAGCGAAGCACACCATTCCCAATCTGAATATCCATAGGTTTGGTTCCACTCCATGTTCCCAAATTCGTCAGTTTTAACCAACCAAAAATCAGAACTTCCAGCACCAAAAGAAAGCGTGTTCCCACTTAGGGCATACCCGCCATCAGATGTCACAACCAATGAGTGGGCCTCATCATGTTTGGTTCCTCCATATGTTTGACTCCACATTGTCGAATCTGCTTCAACAGAAACAACTAAACTAAGAGTTAAAACAAGAAGAACTGGGCTTGAGAGAACCAACTTTCGAAGCAAAAGCTTCTCCCCTATCGAGTACCATTTTCTGGTGTTTGTGCTATAAGATTTTTCGGTTAAATTTTTTCAAAAGTTTCTGAGTTCAATTCTTTCTGTTATACTAATGAGTGTGTGAACTTTTTCTGGAAAAGTGTGCTGCGCAGCAAAATTCAGAAAAAATATTTTTTTCAACAATGTACTGCTATTTGGAGCCTAATAGAATCCTATTAGGTGTCACTGAAGTGTGAATCTTTTGCAGTGTGTTGTTGTTTAGGGTGTCTTCTGTGTTGTGGTTGGCTGGCTTCTCTTGGGGGCTAAGAAAGGAGTGTGTTTTAGAGGATGTCGAGCATTTCTTTGAGGGATTCTGCTTCTTCCCGTAGCTGGGCTACTTCTTCTTCTAGGTTTGTGGCTTTTGCTTCTGCTTTTTCTCTGAGTTCTTCCAGTTCCGCCAGAAGGTCAGCCTTCTCGCTTTCTAGGTTTGATATTTTTTCTCGGAGATCTCTTAAAGTAGTCATGATTGTGTTAGTCTCCAATTACCGCTTCCCCTGATGGAGCTGCGGTCTATTGTTACGTAAGATTCTAGTCAAAATGGGCTAAAAACTTTTAGGTGTAATAAGGTTCGGTTGGTGCAGTGAACGGGTTTGGTTACGTTTTCTGTACCGTTTTTATGAGGTATACTCTGGAAAGCTTTAAGCGGTGCATAACAAACC
>PIXS01000189.1 GCA_003096255.1 Candidatus Bathyarchaeum sp.
CCTGGAGAACAAATTTACTCTGCAAGATTCATGGGCAACAGATGCTACGTTGTAACTTTCAGAAACATTGACCCATTATTCGTAATCGACCTGGCTAATCCAACAACTCCAACAGTTCTTGGAGAACTCAAAGTAACAGGCTACTCAGGCTACCTTCATCCCTACGACGAAAACCACATCATCGGAATAGGCAAAGAGACAGATTACGACGCAGAAGAAGACTTTGCATGGTATCAGGGAGTTAAGATTTCTCTCTTCGACGTGACCGACGTTTCGAACCCAGTTGAATTAGACAAGTTCGAGATAGGTGACAGGGGAACAGAATCTCCAATCCTGTACGACTACAAATCGCTACTCTTTGACAAGGAAAAAAATCTGCTGGTGATACCCGTTGCAGTTGCAGAAATCGATGAAGGCGATTACACTGATGGAGTTCCTGACTGGGCACTGGGAGATTACGTGTGGCAAGGCGCCTACGTCCTCGACATATCCCTAGAAGGAATTGACCTCAGAGGCAAAATCACTCACATGGAAGACGGGGCATTGGCTGGCGGTGGATACCGCTACTACTACGAGTACTCTGATTACGTGGTGAACCGGGCATTCTACATGGACGACGTGCTTTACACAGTATCCAACATGAAAGTGAAGATGAACAACCTAGAAACTCTAGCAGAAATCAATGCAGTGGAGCTTTCCTAACTTTCCTGCTGAGCCTTTATGGCTTTGCGGGCAAAGGTCAGGTATCCGGTGTGTCCAGTCATCACTGTTTGGGGACGTGTTTTCCCCCTCGCCACCTGCATGAAACGAATAAGAGTCTCAACGGTCTCCACGCAAACAAAGCCATGCTCGTCTAGCGCTTCAACGACCTTCACGACCTGATCGATGGTAGGACTGAAAGAAACAAGAACTCCGCTTCCCTTCAATGCAGTGTATGCGTGGGGAATAACGAGCCACGGCGTCGCCATGTCCAAAATCACTGCATCCAAATCTTTTTCTTCAATCCCCAAAGTCACATCACCCTCTTTTAGTTCCACAAAATCAAGGAGCCCGGCTCGCTCCAAGTTTTTTTTGGCATTTTTTTGGAATTCTGTCCTGATTTCGTAGGTGTAGACGCGCCCTGTTGGTCTAATGTAATGGGCGATGGCGCTTGTGAGGGCGGCTGTTCCTGTTCCTGCTTCGACTACGCGGCTTCCGGGTCCAATTCCGCTGTACAGTATAATCAGGGAAATGTCTTTTGGATATGATATTTGGGTTCGTCTACTTGTCTTGAAAATGTGGTCACGTAGGTTAGGCTTTAGGGCGACAAAGTCTATGCCCATGCTGCTTCGTATTCGGGTTCCGTACTCTTTTCCGATGAGGTCTCCTAGCTGGATGTAGCCTTTGTGGGTGTGGAAGCTTTTTTCTTCTTCCACTTTGACGAGGTATGTTCGTCTGCTATCCAAGTAAAGGTAAACGTCGTCGCCTTGGGCAATTACTTCAGTCACAGTCTGTCCCATCCACGTAAACTCTATCTAACGTTCTGACACAACCACCCTATTTATACTAAATGTTTACTCCACAAAAACCACGCAACAGAAATTTGTTTCACTCACCTCTCACCTCTGTCAATTTACGGTGCTGCTTAAACCCTAAATACAATCAAAACTGCAAAGAGTAAAAAATGGTGAAAAAAGTTGAGTGAAGAAATTTCTATCGTAAATGTTGCCCCTCAGCTAGTATTGGGCATGAGAAGAAAAGGATCATACAAAAACATTGGAATAATGATTCCAGAAGTTTGCCAGTTTGCAGCTCAAAACGGCATACAGATGATTGGACCACCCATGTTCATTTGTCACGAAACGAGCGCAGAAGAGGCCATTAAGGCAGACAAAGAAAATAACGCGGATGTAGAGGTTGTTGTTCCGATTGCTCAGCGGGGCAAAGAAACTGAAGAAATAACGTGTTACGAGTTGCCTGCAGCGAAGATGGCTAAGATATTGCATAAGGGTCCATACCCTGAGGAGACGGCTACTTACTTGAAGCTGTTTGCTTGGCTGGAGAAGAACAACAAAACGATTGTTGGTCCGATGCGGGAAATCTATTTGAATGATCCCCATGAGGTTCCTGAGGAAGAGTTGCTGATTGAGATCTATGCTCCAATAGAGTAGTTGAGTGTTCAAGTTTGTGAGAAGGAAGCTTCTCCATTTTTTTCTTTTTTATGTTATTTCACAGTCTCCGATTTTACAAAGTACTTTGTAACGCAAAGTGTTATATAGTACAAAGCGTATGTAGAGTATCAGGAGACATTAAATGAACCAAAAAATAAACATGAAAGAGATTGAACGGAAAGCTTACACAGCCTATCACCAAGACGGAGTGGTAGACGTTTCAGTAGCAGTTGTGATATTATTCTTCGGCATAATTATGGTCGGAGACATGCCATGGTTAGGCGGAATAGGCGGCGTTTCAGGAATCTTAGCAGTTACACTTTACGCAGCGTTCAAGAAATTCATTACAGTTCCCAGACTAGGTTACGTCAAACTTCCACAACAAAGAGCCCAGAGAATGACGGCAATAACCATTGCTTTAGGCACTCTATCTGCTTTAATGGCAGTAGTTGCGTTTTTCCAGACCACATCACAGGGTACACCCGATTGGCTACTGTTCTTAATTGACAATTACATGCTCACTATCGGAATAGCTGTTGCAGGTCTGTTCCTGCTGGGAGGTTATGCCTTCAAAACAAAGCGCATATACGCATACGCTCTGCTGACTTTAGTCATGTTCACTACAGGACACTTCCTTAGCTTCCCGCTATACTACTACCTAGTTGCTTTAGGAACCATAATAATGGCAATCGGAATAGTATTGATGATCCTTTTCGTACAAAAATATCCTAAAACAACTCAAACAACGGAAGCATAAACAATGAGCCCCAGCAAAAAAAGCGACGACGACCTAAATGCGATTCAGAACATAGACAAGATAATTCATGAACCCGCAAGGCTACTGCTGATGGCTCATCTCTTCGTCGTCGAAAGCGCAGACTATCTTTTCCTGCAGCGCCAAACTGGATTAACGTGGGGCAACATGTCATCTCATCTGCGGAAGCTTGAGAATGCAGGCTACGTTTCGGTGCAGAAGGAGTTCATAGACAAGAAGCCCCACACGACCCTGAAGCTGACAGACGCAGGACGAAACGCCTTCAAAGAATACAGAAAAAACATGAAACAGGTCTTCGAGGACCTGCCAAAATAGATGACCCAATTTTCTACAGTATAGTCAGTAGCTCGGTTAAACTGGCAATCTTGTTGAAGTGGCTGGGGTGCTTTCCGTCTCGGTCTACCAGAAAAGGTCTGATGCCAACATTGAAGGCGCCTTCGTAATCTTGCTCAACAGAGTCACCTACAAAAACGGCTTCATGAGGTTCCACTCCAAGCCTGTCGAGGGCATACAAGAAAATCTTTTTGTCTGGTTTGGCGCAGTTGCATGATTCAATGCATACAACAGTATCAAACCATTTTTTCAGTCCTAGTTCCCCTAATATGTGATTGAGGTCTTTGGTGAAGCCGTTAGATACAAGTCCCAGCTTCAAGCCCATAGATTTTAACTGAGACAGGGTAGGCTCCACATCCGAGAAAGGCTGCACATGGGAGCAGTCCCACCAGAGCTCATCAATCTTTTCAGCCAAAAAAACGACATTTTCTGTTATGCCCAGCTTCTTAAGCAACGAAACATTGTAGTCTCTCCAAAACTCTTTTCGATGGCTCTCATCATAAGTTGAAGTGTCAGCCTCCATCTCAGCTACTTTTTGAGCTCTGGCGACGTCGTCAAGGGATGCTGTAACCCCGAAACGGGCAAGAATGTTTCTGTAAATTTCCTGAAAAGAGGCGGTTCTTATGAGAGTTAAGCCCAGATCAAAGAGTACAGCCTTTAGCGCCATTTTCTGTCGTAAACCCTGATGTTGCGGTTTGCAGAAAATCCTTTTGGTTCACATTATGCTTTTTTGGGGTCATATTTTTCTGCTGCGTATTCGACGATTTCTTTTGCGATTGCAGCGGGTTCCCAGCCCATTACTTTGACCCATTTGTGGGGTTCTAGCCGCTTGTATGTTTCAAAGAATTCTTGTATTTCCCTGAGCTGATGGACGTGAACGTCTGTGATGTCGTGAATGCCCTCGAATCGTGCGTCATCAACAAGCACTGACAAGATTTTAGTGTCTATACCTTTCTCGTCTTCGATTACTAGTGCACCGATGACCCGAACCCTAACTACGCACCCGACTTCTAGGGGTTCGTAGCTCATGACCATTATGTCTAGGGGGTCGTCGTCATCGTACCATGTTTGAGGGACAAAGCCGTACTCGACAGGAAAAACAACAGAGGAGGGAATCATTCTGTCCAAAACAAAGGCGTCCCAATCGGACTTGTACTCGTACTTGTCCCTTGAGCCGCTTACAACCTCAATAACGGCATTCAGTATTTCTGGCGGTTTCTCACCCAAAGGAAGGTCTTTCCAGTAATTCACCACAGTTATCTACCGTCAACTGCAAAGAGTTATCACACATTTAAATGCTCCCGTAATCAAAAACGGGCTTCGTGCAGCAGAATATGTTCAGAGTTCCATCATGTTCAGGGCATTTTTGGTGTTTTGTGATTAATCTTGGAAAGCAACAAAGCCTAAATAATATTTCAGAGTTAGAATAATCTCGATTTCATCTCGTCTTCGGGGTGAACAATTCAAGTCATGATAAACAAACTTCATTGACACAGGCAAATTGAAGTTTAGGTGAACTAAAAACTGGTGGGAAATGTGCCTAAAAATATTAGAAAGCTGATTCTACCCTTCGCCATCACGGGCAAAGACAGGTTTAAGCCTTTCACAAAAGACATGGAGATGGCAGCAGTCTTCTATCTTGCAGAAAGGGGCAGAAAAAAAGGAGAAGGACGCGTTCTAAAGAAACCAGAAGAAAACCTGGCTTACATATCAGAAACCTGTTATCCCATATGGTTAATTCCATGGAAAGGAAGAACCCTCATCTTTGACGGGCTAGAATTCACGAATCCAGCAATCTCTTACGATGAGTTGCCAGACATCAAAGCCTTCGAAAGAGATATTCAGGCAAGCTCTAGGTCACGGGAAGGATACACTGCAGCCATATCCCAGAATGCCAGCTACTTCCAGAACTTTGCTGGAAAAGAAGGAAAAACCATTCATGGTCTTATTACAAACCCGAACTTCACCAAAGATTTGATGGAGTATCTCCAAGACGCATCTGAGATTGGAAAAGAATCAACAACAAAAGCGATTTTGAAGCCGCTTCTAGATGAGTCCGAGGTTGCGGATTCCATCGGTGAGCTTTCTGATTTACGAAAAATGCTAATGGATGAAATACAGGCTCTAGGTGGAGTTATGAAGCTCCTCAGTAAACAAACAAAAGAACAGGTTAAGGCACTTCAATTGGAAATGAAGAAGACAGCAAAAGTATATGACCAAAAACTCAGGAAGCTCAAACCTAAGGTAATGGCGAAGATAAACAAAATTCAAGAAAAACGCAATGAAGAGATTACCCGAGTCGTACAAAGATATGATAGAAAACTCCGCGCCCTTCACCAACAAAGAATCAGAGCAGAGAGAGCTCTTGAACGCCATTCAAGCGACATCGAACGCATTGAGGCTGATATAAAAGTTGCTAGGGAAAACAATGATGAAGCTGGTGAGTTTCAGTTATCAAGTAAGCTTGATAAGATCAAGAAAAAGATTCCGCTGTTGGAGAAGGAGATTAAGGAGATTGATAGGGAGTTAGAAAACGTTGAAGATGCGAAGAAGATTGATGTTTCAAAGGCAAGGGCAAAACCAAATGATCGTCTTGAGGAAGCCATGAAATGCCTTCATGATATTGAGGCTGCGAAGGAAGCTAGAACCAGAATGGAACAGCAGGAATTGGAGTCTCTGGAAGAGATGACGACTTCCATAATTAAACAGATTGATACGATGATTAAAACAAAAGAGACAGCCCTAAACGAGGTTGACAGTCTTGGCACCGCAGAAAGAAGGCGAAAGTATGCTTTGGTTTATCTTTCTAGCTATTTTGTTTGCTACGAAACAGATGATGGGAAACGATATGTTGTCTATCCTCCATCCAGGGTAGGTAGTATGGGAATCAAAACAAAACTAAAGGGTGTTTTTGGAGCAGGAAAAATGAAATCGTTTC
>PIXS01000190.1 GCA_003096255.1 Candidatus Bathyarchaeum sp.
AACGATTTCAATCGCAAAACCGAGTTTTGGTAACGAAGAAATAGCCGCCGTGAAGGAGGTTCTGGAGTCAGGCATCGTGGCTTCTGGACCACGAACAAAAGCGTTTGAGAAAGAGTTTGCGGAATACATTGGCGTGGAACATGCTGTTGCCGTGACAAACGGAACAATAGCTTTAGATGTGGCTCTTAAAGCCCTTGAGCTAGGTCCCGGAGATGAAGTAATAACTTCAGCTTTCTCTTTTGTAGCCTCAGGCAACTGTATTCTATTTCAGAAGGGGAAGCCTGTTTTCGCTGACATAGACCCAAAAACCTTCAACATTGACCCCCAAGATGTTGCCGAGAAAATAACCGCCAAAACCAAGGCGATAATTCCCGTTCACATGTTTGGTCAACCCGCAGAGATGAATCCCCTGAAAGAAATCTCAGAAGACAAGGGAATCTGGCTGGTTGAGGATGCTGCCCAAGCCCACGGAGCTGAATACAAAAACCAGAAGGCTGGAACCATGGGAGACATGGGCTGCTTCAGTTTCTATGCCACAAAAAACATGGCAATGGGCGAGGGAGGAATGATTACAACAAACAACCCTGAACTGGAAGCTAAGGTTCGGTTACTGATTAATCATGGACAAAGCCGCAAGTATCATCATGACGCGTTGGGTTACAATTACCGCATGACCGATTTGTGTGCTGCTATCGGGTTAGTTCAACTCAAGAAGCTTGATGGATTCAACAAGAAACGAAGAGAGAATGCAGAGCTTTTGAGTGCTGGAATCGGCAGCATCAAGGGCTTAACTGTTCCCTACGTAGCAGAGAACGTGAAACATGTCTTTCATCAGTATGCAATAAGAGTAGAAGACAGCTATCCCATGAACAGAGACGCGCTTGCAGCTCATCTAACCGAAGAAGGCATCGGAAACGCCGTCCATTATCCTATTCCCATTTACAATCAGCCCCTTTATCTGAAGCTAGGCTATGGAGAACAAAAATGTCCAAACACTGAGGAAGCCTGCAACCATATACTGAGTCTACCTGTTCACCCTATGGTCGGCAGAGAAGACATAGAATACATGTTAGCTGTTCTGAAAGACGTTTCATAGTAGCGGTGAAACTGATGACAGAACGTCCGCTCATTTCTGTGATATGCTGTGCCCATAACGAAGAATCATACATTAACAAGTCCATGCCCCCGCTCCTGAAGGCTCTCCAAGGCATCCCTGCTGAAGTTTTGTTTATTGCTGACAGGTGCACAGACAACACGGCGGACATCGCCAAAGGATATAACATCAAAGTTATTGAGAAGACTTGGAAAAAATGGGAAAACAGCTATGCCGAAGCGCTGCAAACAGGTTACCATGAGGCAAAAGGAACATACGTGAGCATACTTGACCCAGACATAGCTGTGCCCACCAACTTATTTCAGGCTCTTTTGCCCTTGGTCAAAGGGGAAGTCGTGTCAGTTGCAGCAGATGTTGTCACATACCCTGACACGTTTTGGAACCGAGTGATGTACGCGTGGGAGAAAACCTATAACCTTGCTCCATTAGGTAAAGAGCCACATGGAGCCGCAAGACTGATTCTGGCAAGTGCTTTGGATGAGATCGGCGGGTTTCAGGATGTTCCAGCTCCAGACACCAACCTTGACATGCGTTTGGCTAAGGCAGGCTACAAAAGTATTGCCGTGCCAGCATTGAAGACCTTTCATTTGCGACAGTTGACTCTGGGAAAGATGGTTAGTGGGCAGATAAGAAGTGGTCGCGCCCGATACGTTCTTGGCTTAAGTTTCAAGAGGACTGTGGGGCACAGTATACTGAGGGTTAGGCCCTTGATTTTGCAGGGTTGGATGCTGGAGTGGATGAACAGGAAAACAGCAGAACAGAAGCCTGTAAAAAATAGATAGTTGAGTTATCTGCACTAGTTTTCCAGAAAATGGGCTATGTTGTGTCATGGTGCCCTTCAAAAATGTGTGTGGAACCTTTATTGGTTCTCTTCTTTTTCCAGTTTCCTGATTCTCTTAAGGAACTTGTTTGTTGGAGAATCAATTTTTACTCTTTGTTCTGCTTCATCTAGTTTGACGAAGTTGTAGGTTGCCAAAAATCTTGTGACTGTTTCAAGCTTCCAGCTGTTAAGCTGTGTTTTCTTTTCGATATCTTTTAGGTAATGCCATTTTCCGTTTTCAAGTAGCTCTAGGATGGTATCGGTTGGCATTTTGTTGTCTCCTTTAGCTGCATCAGTTAGGGAATGAGGCGTTTAAATGGCTTCTGAAGCTGTTTTCCAGAAAAAAAATCTAGAAAATTGAATTCAAAATACTAGAGTTGAAAGCTTACGCTAGTTTTCCTTTTTCTCTTGGTCAGTGTAGTAGCTTAACCCTGCAGTAACCCCCGTTGATACAGCAAACCACAGTATCATTACTGTAACGTCTCCCTGAGTGAGGATATATGAGAGGGCAGTGGATACGCCGTTGACAACAGCTAAGACCGCAGCCAGTTTTGGTTTAAATTCTAATCCCAAATGGTGTCACCTCCCGTCACGTTTTATTTTCCCACAGAATGAAACCTGATTTGGCAAGATTCTTCCGAACCTCTTCCGGTCTCACATACAATGTTCCGGAAGTTGCGCTTATCTCAGCCAGTTTGATTAGGTCTTCAAGCTTGACTTCAGGTTTTTCTCTGCCCCAGTTCAGTCTGCAGTTTGCTTTTTTGGAGTCAAGACCTGCCTGACGGATTACCTGATTAAAGATTTCATGTTCACATGTTCGTTTTATGAAACGTTGGAGCGCCATGACCTTTCTTTCTGCGATTTCTAGGGCTGCTCTGGCAGATGCTTCTGTGAAGCCTGGCGTAATGAACAGTTTTGGTAGTGGCGTTTGTCCGCCCAAATAGACCTGATTAAGGATATGGTCGATGTAAGCTTCGTAGCGGGCTCTCGGGTCTAATGTGACGGTTTTGATATCTGCTTCTGGTTTGTTGTAAACGAATCTTGCGCCTGCTTTGGGTTTGCTTTTGATGAGTTTCTGATATTCTGCAAGTTTCTCGTCGCTTGCGCCCGCAAAAATCCACAGTTCGTCTGGTCCAGCATATTTTTCGAAGATTTCTGGCATGATTTTTTCTATGCGGGCTTTCATTTCTAGGAAGCTGATTCTTGTTTCTCCGTTGAAGCACAGTTCAGTGAGGAGAACTTGGAGGACGCCTGTTCCGTATGCTGAAAAGTTTACTGGGTTCCAGCGGAAGTGAACTATTTTTTCTGGAGCAAAACTGGTTTTCACGTCTCCATACGCGTAGTTGTAGCCTGTGACTTGACCGTACTGGTTACGTTTTATTGCTGTTGGGTTATCAAATCCTGTGAGGGGCAGTATCTTCAAGTCATGCAGGTGATCTGTCTCGTTTTTCAGCCAGAAACTGTTGCCTGACGCCACGATTTCTCTTGCTGCGATCTGCATTAACTCGTCAAGGTTTACTGTTTCGTTGAAATCGTCTATAACCTGTTTTGCTTCCTCGGCTCGGACATACTCTTCGTCAACTGTTGTGTAGAATCCCGCGCCCACTGCTTGGTCAGCTAGGAAGTCGACGAAGGCTTTGCAGCTGGGGTCTCGGGTGTAGGCTGTTATTATGTCATTGAAGGTGACTGTTCGGTTTTCGCCGTACACTTGTCGCCATGCAGGCAGCAGGACACCGTTGCTGTTTTGCAGTTTTCCGTAGAATTCTTTGAGTTTGTTTACGACTACGCTCAAGTTTGCCTCGCCTACTGGTGGATACGCAGAAATCCGTCATAAGTTGAAATGAGCATCTAAGCTGACTACTGTTTAGGTGCCAAAGTTTTCTTGTTTGCCGCGTTAAAGAGGGCTATGAGGTCCTGTCCCTTCTTTGTAAGTCTGTAGTATTTTGCTGGGAGAAACTTGTTTTCTTCAATGTGGTCTATTTCCAGTAGCTCCGCTTTGAGGCAGTATCTGAGGTAGCGGTAGATTTTTTTGCTGTCAAAGTGGAGGCTGCTGTGATAGAGCTGATACACGTTACTTGCTTTCTTTCTGAACATGTTAAGAAACTTCAGGGTCTCCATCAAGTCACAGAATTTGGAGCCTTTCTTTGGACCACGACGCAACATTAACACCTACTCGAACAATGAGGCGTGCGGAGCTATCACAATTTTTTACACAATCAGTCATTGCAGACACTGGCTAAAACGGTTATTCTACAAGAAATGCTCTGTGTAAAATTGTTTCTTCCACAGATATATGAATAGGACAGGCACGATTATGTTAAATTGGTCATGTTTTGGGCGTTTTCGATGCTGTTTTGTAGGGGCTGAAAACCTGCTGTTTCTTGAACAATAACTGTTTTGCTGGTGGTTATTTGTGGTTCTTGTGTCGTTCTTCACATACCATTCCTGAACATTGGTATTTGCTTTCCAGTTCTATTGTCGAGTGCTCTATGTGGTGTTTCAATAGTTTTTCTTTGATTGTCTGTTTGGTCGGTTCAGGGCTTCTAAGTGTTTCATTATCTAATACTACGTGGGCTGTGAAGACGTCTGTTTCTCCTTCCAGTGACCAGATGTGGATGTCGTGGAGTCCAACCACTCCTTTGATTGCCAGAATATCCTGTTTGACTGCCTCAAGGTTGATGTGCTTTGGTACGCCCTGCATGAGAATGTTTATTGCTTCTTTGAGGTTCTTGGTTACGTTGTAAAGGATGAATACTGTCAATGCGATGGTCATTATTGGGTCAAGGAGATATATTTTCCAGAAGTAGATGATTACGCCGCCGACAAGAATGGCAACCCATCCCAGCACATCTTCTAGGAGATGCCATGATAACACTTTCTCGTTTAAGCTTTCTCCCTTTTTGAGCAGAAAGAAGCCTGCACCATTGAATATGATGCCTACGACTGCTATGCCAACCATTCCAAAGGCGTTAACCTGCTCTGGGTTAAAGAATCTAGGTATTGCCTGAAAGATGATTACTATTGAGCCGCCAATCAGGATGGATGCAGAAAAGAGAGCAGAAAACAGAGAGAGTCTCTGGTACCCGAATGTTCGGCTGCTGTCAGGTTGTCTGCGTGCTGCCCGTTCGAAAAACCATGAAACGAGCAAGGCTACGCTGTCGCCGAAGTCATGGAGGGCATCAGAGAGAATTGCCAAGCTGTTGGTCCATAAGCCACCGACAATCTCTAGGACTGTGAAGGCGACATTCAAGAAGGCAGCAAGCCGAACTCGCTTCTCACGATCGGGCATAGTTAAACTAGTTTCTTGATTTGATAAAAGTTTATCTCGGTTATTAGGAAGTCTGCTTGTTCGGTTTTGTGTGGTGTTCTTGGGTTATTGGGTTTCAACTATGATTATGTCAAAGCTGAAGGTTTCCATTGGGTCTGCATTTTCAGATGTGTATAAATCGAATACGACCTGAATTACCTCTTTGAATTTGATGCTTTGTCCAGTGTAATCCCAAGCTAGGGTTAACCAGTTCGTGATTTCGAACGGTTCACAATTTGCGACATAATAGCTTAATGTAACTGGAGTTTTTCCTTTATTCTTGATGAATAGGGTAACTGTTTTGTTGGTTCCTGGTTCCAGTGCTCCCCAATCAATTGAAGAAACCCTTATGGTGCATTTACTGTCCCAGTATGTTTCGATGCCCAAATCGTCAGTTGCTTCACTATTTGGCAGTTCTCTATCTGTTTTGTCTGGTTTCTTGGAGATCGCTGGTGTGACTAAGCTGAGAGCAGATACGCAGATGAGCAATACTATGGTGATTATGACGATTTTTTTGTCGCGGTTTTTTGGTTCCTGCACCCAAATCACAAGTTATAATATATATTAAGACTTCATAAACATTTCTTTCTCGCCGAACAACAAAAATACGCCACTAACTCTTCAGAAAAA
This sequence comes from Candidatus Bathyarchaeum sp., assembly GCA_003096255.1. The sequence goes on from PIXS01000190.1 coordinate 5,872, forward strand.
GAGCAAAACCAACAATGTCAGCTGTTTTTGGGTTTTGGTTCTGTTCCTTTGGACTGGGCTTTGACAGCTGTCCTTCTTGAACTTACATACAACCAGACTAGAGCAACTAAGAAGATTATGCTCAATATCACCACAATTCCAGACATCACTGTGTTGTCAAGAAGTAACCTGTTTATGCCCGCAAGCACAACAACAACAATGCCAAAAACTGTTATGATGACAGTTTTCTTCTGATCTGGCGCATTCTTTTTCATGGTTTTCCCTTTAGTCGATAATGAAGCTGTCCCTTTTCAGCTTTATCCCAAAAGCTCCAAGTCTGCATCTAGCGTGTTTGTGCCATTCTTGATGCTAACTTTTAACGTGGTTTCTTACGAAAAGCAAAAGCGATGATAAAAGCACTGCCGATAATATGGGCAGCACCTGTGACGGCAGATACTCAATCATGAAGCCTCCAGCAATTGGCGTGATGATTTGAGCTACGCTAGTTAATGAGTTATTAACTCCCAGCAGGGTTGCAGTCTCCTTCTTTGTTACACTGTTTGTTAATTTGCTAGTTAAGATGGGTCTGCTGACTCCTGTGCCGTAGGCAAGAAAGATCAAGGGAACAAAAACAAACAGAAACTCTGTAGAAAACGCAAGACCAACCATTGCAACAATCATGGCAATGATCCCTGTTTTCAGCATACTGCTTTCGCCCAAGGCTCGCAGGAGACGAGCAATCAAAAAGCTTTGAATGACAACTCGTATAATGCCTATCCACGCCATATAGAATCCGACTTGGTCAGCAGTAACGTGAAGTTGAGCTTCTGCCAGTAAACCAAAGTTGGCAATTAAGAGGAAAAATCCTGTGTTAAAGAGGAAGAACATGACCAAAGTGTTCCTCACCGTGGGGGTTTCTGCAAACTGTATAGCATCCTTGACAGGAAGAATCTCATCAAAGCTGAGAGAAAGTTTGTCAGGTTTTTCAGTCACTGATTCAGGAAGGAAAAAAACAACCAGAACAATCGAAACTAAAGTTATGGCTGCTGCAAAAAACATCGGAAGAGCGTAAGCAATTCTGTAAAGAACCCCGCCAATAAAAGGACCGAAAATCAATCCTGCGCCAAATACTCCGCTGGAGTATCCGTAAACTCTGGTTCTATGTTCTGGTTTAGTGATGTCGCTGATGTAGGCTTGGCTGACAGTCATGTTGCTTCCCAGTAACCCGTCGATTAGCCGTGACGCAATCAGCAGTACCGCAGTTGTGGCAAATCCAAGGAGCAGAAAACCAGCAAAGGTGCTTAGCTGACTTAAGATGAACAGGGGTTTTCTTCCAAAGCGGTCACTCAGCTTACCTGTTACTGGGCTGGCGAACAGTTGGCAGAAACTGAAGACGCTGGCGATAAGCCCTATCTGTATTGGAGTTAATCCAAGCGATAAGCCCAGAAACGGGATTAGCGGCAGCACCATACTGAAGCCTAGCACTTCTGTGAATATGATTAGGAATATCACGTAGAGGCGCTTGTCAAACACGAAATCGTCTACGTTATTTTCGTTAGTTCCCAAAAAAATGACCTCTACTCACATTAATCAAACTAAAGGGTTAACTTGTCAAGATTCTATTCCAAGTCAGATGAAGAACGTAAAAACGTTTCTATCTACTAAAGTAAACTAAACAAAACAACAAGCGCTTCTATTTGCCTGCCGTTAGCATGATTGTTAGCCTGTTTGTCATCTGCTCTACGTCTATCTTCAGTTCTTCTTCCAGGAACTGTTGGATGACTTTATGGAACTCTTTGGGTATAGTTAACGAATAGACTGGGTATTCGTATTCGGCTTTACCGTAATACCGCTTTTTCACTAGCCGTTTTCGTATCTTTACCATAGCAACCCAGTCAACAGACTTGAGCTAAAAAGGCTTCTAGCCAACAAACAGTTACTCCCGTGAGAGGTGACTGAAAATAAACG
>PIXS01000191.1 GCA_003096255.1 Candidatus Bathyarchaeum sp.
AGACCTAGGAGTTGCAGAAATCATCCAACAAGAAAACCTCACCAAGAACTCGCTTTTGGCAGCTCTCAAAAAAGTTTTAGAGAAAAAGAGGCTGCAGAAGTCGGAGCAACTTCAGAATGAGCTTTCTAAGTGGAATGGGTTAGAAATTGCCACAAAAATCGTTACTGACACAGCATAACAGAAACTACATGGGAACTATTTCCAGCATTTTGAAGCCTCTGGCACAGGGATTAAGCAACTCCACAAACTTAACCTGTTCCAAGATGTCTTTGCTGATTTCGGCGTAGCCCGCCAACTCATTTTCTGTGGGGATCAGAGACAGCAACCCAATCTTGTCTTGTAGAAGCTTTGTTTGGCATTTGGTTGGAAGCCCAAGCTTCAACTTGACCTTTTCTTTTGCTGCTTTTTCTGCGGCGTAGCGGATGGCGTGGGCGCCTGAAGTCAATTCAGCTATTCTGACTGGAACGCTTTCTTTTCCAAAGGCTCGAACCTCTATTCCGTAGTTGCGCAGGATGCTTGAGGCAGTTTTTCGTAGGTTCGGCAGGATTTTCAGGATTTGTCCCCGTGCCTTGCGGGACTTTTTCATGGCAGATATTCCCACTGCAGAAAAGTCTTCCATATTCATCCCCCTTAGGCTCATGTCCAGATGTACCATGTCAGCCTTCACGGTCTTTAGCAGTTGTTCGCAGAGTTCCAGTTCATGGGCTATCAGCTGGTATCCGTTGTCGGCTTCAGCGAAGATGGGCTCAGCCAACACATAGGCGGCTCCTTTGTATGGGGGCTCTGTTAGAACCGCCGCCGCAGCCACCACCTTCACAGGCTCGAAATGATCATTTAAGATTGCGGCGCCAGAGTCCGCAGCAACTATCCTCAAAGCATCATCTCCAAAGTCCAGTCAGTTCCGAGAACGCTTCTCCATACCTCAAGAAGGTCTCAGCAGCTATTAATTCCGTAGATAGATTTATCATTTATCCGCCATGGAACAAATCGACTGCTTAATGAAAAAGTTATGAACATGCAATTGATGCTGTTATGGAGGAATTATCTCATGTTCTTCTTTTTGTAGTTCATTCCAAGAACGTACATTTCTGCACTTTTTGATCTGCTAGCCCGTGGCTTAACAACCTTCACAAAACTGAACTGGCGTCTCACCTCGTCGATGAACCGCTTTGTTGAGCTTCCTTGAAACACCTTGACAAAAAAGCTTCCGCCATAACGCAGAACATTGGCGGCTACCTTCAGTGATTTTTGTGCGAGGTCGATTTGGCGGGCGTTATCAAGTTCCCAGATTCCAGACACGTTAGGCGCAACGTCTGAGATAACAACGTCAACTGAACGGGGCAAAAACTCCATGACTTCCTCAACGGTTTGAGGTTCACTAATGTCACCGATGATTGTGCGTACGTTAGATTCGTCGAAGGGCGCTATCTGTTTCAGGTCAACCGCCAACACAAAACCAGTATCTTCTACAAGTTTTCTGGCAGCTTGGGTCCATCCGCCTGGGGCAGCCCCCAAATCCACCACCACGTATCCGGGCTTGATGAACTTGTATTTCGTTACTGCCTGAAGAAGCTTGTAGGATGCCCGTGAACGAAAGTTTTCTTCTTTTGCTTTCCGGTAATAATACTCTCTTTTGCGCTCGTTTACCCATGCGTTAGGCAAAACTATGTTTCACCAGAAGATTCTTCGATTCCGTTTTCCTCTTCATCTATGCCTAGAATCCACATGGTCAATCTTGGGCACTCGTTAGGAGAAATTGGGCTCCATGCCCCACATCTTGCATCGTTGGGACACATCAGACATGGAGAATCAATAATAGAGTTTAGGGATGCGGGCTTCCGTTTAGGAAAAAGCCTGTATGTCCATCTTCCTTCATAAAGTTCCTTCTCGCGAAGAATCAAACCCTTTGTTTCCAGCTTCAGGGCGATTCGGCTTCCTTCTCTGCTTGTGGCATCCAGTTCTCGCCACAGTTCGGATTGAAGCACTCCGTCGGTTCCGTTGTTGGAAATAACATCTAAGGCCTTGTGTTCGAGTTCGTTGCGTCTTGGCATATAATGTCTGTCCTTACAGTCGTCATACTATATGGGAACTTCAAGGCATAAAAAGGTGTATGTTTTTGCCGATTTAGGCATATTACGGAAAAGGAGTCTTCTAGAAGTTCCTGTTGAATGAATTACGAAACGTTTTAACACCCCCAAACAGCAATACTTTTCTGCAAAACAGAAAAACGCCACAAAAAACGTTCACTGCGAGGAACCAAAAGTTGACCACAAACAAACCTGCCCGCTCTTACTGCCTAGGCATCGAATCTACAGCAGACGATTTCGGCGCCGCAGTAGTATCTTTTGACGGTAAGGTTCTCTCCAACGCAAACGACGCTTACACGCCAAAGGAGGGAGGAATTCATCCCCGCGAAGCAGCAAGGCACCACGCCGAAGTGGCAGATAAGGTTCTTGCGGAAGCTTTTGAGACGGCGGCAATAAAACCCAAGGACATTAGTTTGGTGGCGTTTTCTCAGGGTCCAGGTTTAGGTCCATGTCTACGCACTGGCGCAACCGCAGCACGGGCTTTAGCTTCTTATCTTGATGTTCCTTTGGTTGGAGTCAACCATTGTGTGGGACACATTGAAGTCGGCAAGCTGGCAACAGGAGCCACTGACCCCGTAACATTGTATGTTTCGGGAGGAAACACTATAGTTTCAGCCTTTGAAGCCCACCGATACAGAATTTTCGGAGAAACACTAGACATTGCCATCGGAAACTGCCTAGACGTTTTTGCCCGAGCAGTTGGCTTACAACAGAAAAAAGGCGCACCCTTCGGAGCCATAGTTGAGCAGCTGGCACGCAAAGGAGAAAAGTTTGTGCCTCTTCCCTACACCGTGAAGGGCATGGACCTGTCTTTCAGCGGTCTACTCACAGCAGCCGTAACAGCATTTCAGCAAGAAAAAGGTAGCCTAGAAGACATCTGCTATAGTCTGCAGGAGGTTGCCTTTTCTATGTTGACCGAGGTGACTGAACGGGCTTTGGCTCACACCGAAAAACCTGAAGTACTTTTGACTGGAGGGGTGGCCGCAAACAAGAAGCTGCAGTCTATGCTGGCGGTGATAGCGGAGGAGCATGATGCCCGCTTCTGTGTTGTTCCTTTGAAGCTTGCCGCAGACAACGGAGCCATGATTGCTTGGGCAGGAGTTCTTGCTTACAAGAGCGGCATTACTACGCCCATCGAGAAGAGTTATGTTGACGTGAAGTGGCGCCTTG
>PIXS01000192.1 GCA_003096255.1 Candidatus Bathyarchaeum sp.
AAAAAGTCCAATAACATCAAAAACGCCCTTTGGGAAATGTGATCGACTGGAGGACGACCAAGAGTTCATTGTCGAAAACATGGAAATGCCGGAAGGCTTCTGTAACACTGCTTGGTTGTCCATCTACAGTAATGTCAGATTACTGAGTTATGGTTTTGACCTGCCGTGGTTTGAAGAAAAAGGCGTTGCCCTGAACTCATGCACGGACGGTTTTAGACCCGTGGTATTCAAACTCGAACGAGTCTAATCACGTGTTTCTGGATTTGGGATTAAAGTTTAACCTTCAAATCCATCACCTACAAAGTATTCCTAGTGCATTTTACCATTATTTTGATCTTGCAGGAACAAGAATTTAAAAAAAGAGGGGGTTAGCGGCCAGTCTCAGATGATGACTAGACCACTATCATGAAGCTGTATTCGCTGAGGTTTCTGTGCCCTATCAGCAGGTTTTCCACACAGTTGACTATTGTCCGCTTGTAGGCCCGCAACTCCAACTGATAACAACATGTTCTTGGGAAGGCAAGTTTCGCGGGAATGAGTAAACGAAGGGCTCCTCCGTGCCAGATTGGGGAGACTGCCCCTTGATCAAGGGCACTAAGATCAGTGTTAGAGTGCCCGTAGTAGGGACCTACTTGCGATGCCGGTGGAACTAGGGCTCCAGTCAAAGCAGTTAGGCCACAGCCTGGCTGGTTTAGGAAGCTTGGATGTAAGAGGTTACGGACCTTGTTCTCGCCATAGGTTGCGTGGAGAGAATAATATGAAAGATGTCCATCAGGATCGTGGGCCATGAAGTCTACCTGTAGTTTATCAGTGTCATTGATTGACACATTTCCACAGGCTCCTACAAATGTCTCTGTGTTATCAGCGTGGATGATCTTCACTTCAATGATGTCTGTATCTGGCTGAGCAGTACATGCATGGACAGTTCCACTTCCGCACAAGTGACCATTAGGACATGTAGGTCCAGAAGTGGTAAACTGATTATCGATTGTCAATACTATTCTGTTATCTTCGGTTGTGTTGCAGAGGGGCAGAATCTTTGGATTGATAAGTTTTCCTCCTGCATCCAGATTCCAACTCTTCACGTGTAGTTTGTATGTTTTATCGTCAAAGATGTTGGTCGTTATCCATCGCATAAGCTTGTTCCTATTAGATGCCCAGAAACGTGACATTCCCCAACTCGCAGGTGCATGGTTAGCCTCAAAGTGTTCTCTGCTCTCAATAACGCGTCTTCCATCCTTGTTAATAAAGGGGAAGTGAACAGCATGGAAGCCTAAGGGGCCAACTCCATCCAGTGCATGTCCCCAATATACTCTGGTGAAACCTCCTGCTGCCGCGGGTGGCATTGGATTCCATGTTGAACCCCCGTCGTCGGACCATTCAAACTCGTAGTAGTCTACGTTTGCTAGATCACCGAAAAGTCCAGAAATAGGAACAACACCAGCGTACGGTCTGTCTCCGTATATTGAGATAACTCCCGGGTTTTTGTAGCCTGCTGGTGTGGGCGGGGCTGTTGGGTTACCACCAATAGACTGAACAGGGTCGTCACAAGCATGCGTTATCAACAGGCACTCACCCACAGCATAGTCTTGGGGCTCAATGCAACATGCATCTTCTGCAACTAGTGTTACATTCAGAGTTGTTGGAATGTTCCATCGTGTGTCCGAAAGATTTTCGTCGACTATAACTTTTTCCACTCCAAGGCAATTCTGTTTAACTTGGAAGGTAATGTCAGGAGTGCAGTCCCACCATGGATACCAAGGATACCAAGGCCAGAGATGAAGTTGCTCAAATTCGGGGATTACGGGCATTCGATCTTTCAGTTTGACACGTAACTTTTCGAGTACAGATTGGTCAACAATGGTTCTTTGAAGTGATTGAATGTCTTGTATCGCGGGTTGCCCTTTACTCATTTCTGCTCGGGTCAAGATTAGCCGTTCTTCGCTTGTTATGGTATCATCCCCTTCGAGGATATGTTTGAAGATTGTTAGGCTTGGTTTTGGACGTGGGATAGGAACCCTGCGAAGTTTAAGGTCCCGCAGAATTGCCAGTATACGATCAGCAAGAACTGGTTCCAATTGCCAGATTCGGTAACGCCACCACCACCAAGGCCACCAGCCGCAACACCAACGAAACTTGATTTCAAAAGATCCTGTGGCGTCTGTGGTTGCGCATCCTACTAGCTGTTTGCTGGACCACCACCACCAATAATCAGTGTCATAGACACAGACCTCTGCTCCGGGGACTGGATTGCCATCTGGACATATTACTTTACCTCGGATGGTGAATGCACGACACCGGTGAAGCCACCAGTACCAGTAGTAAGGCGAAATTTTGACTGATGGAATATTCAAAATACGTTCATTTACCCATTGTCGGACCGAAACATTGAAACAAAGAGTCTGCATACCAAACAGTTCTTCGTCGGACGCGCTTTCTGGACCAACCGCAACATTTAGGCCTCTTGGCTTTTTTTCGAAAACGAAGGTTGCAGTTCCCTTTCCGTTTCTTTTCAACTTCACGGTCTGGACTGTAATTGAACCTTCAGGTGACTTTACAGCGACCTTTATTGCTTGGTCTGGTTTGAAGTCCTCTATTTCAGAAGCGTCTAAAGGTACAACAAGTTGAAATTGTTTCTTGGTTTTGTTCTCACTCATTATATGCTTTCACCTCCTTCTATGTCTGTTATTTTTGGAAGGAGTAACTAGAGAAATGAATCTCCCCCAGCTCAGTATCAGTTAGAAATAGAGATATATCTTGTGCTCAGATAATTGATAATTCTTACAAGAATTTTTTCATAAATCGAATAAAACATTGTATTTTGCTTCTTCAAGAATTAAGTGCTTGATCAGAAAAAATAGCTAGACACACCAGTAATTCAATAGCTCGAAAAAGGGTAACACCTAAAAGCAGGAAACAACCGAACATGCCCATATGGAAAAGAAACATGCTGCACTTCTAGCCCTAGCTTGTGGCGTCGCCGTTTTTGGCATAAAACTGGTAGCCTACTTTATCTCCGATTCTGTGGCACTGCTTTCCGATGCCCTAGAATCCATCGTCAACAT
>PIXS01000193.1 GCA_003096255.1 Candidatus Bathyarchaeum sp.
AAACAAGAATTAGTCCTGCACAAGTTTCTGGATACTTGATTGCGAAGTGAAGGGCTGACGTGCCCCCTGCTGAATTGCCAAAAACGAAAGTCTTCTCGATGTTAAGGTAATCCAGGAGTTCTTTGTAGACTTCTGCCTGCAGCTCTGGAGAAGGATTGGCAGGCAAAGAAGATTTCAGGTATCCAAATCTCGAGACAAAAAGAAGCTGGTAACCGTCTCCAATGTAGTCCTTGGATAATCCTATTCCTTGGTCCACACCACCCGTGATTCCATGGGATACAAGGACTGTGGGACCATCATCCCTTAGAAGATACTCGACATCTGCATGCTTAGAGGTGTAGATTTGAGATTGAATACTGGCGAGGCGACGCAAATTCTTTGACATGATGTTTCTGAATTTCAGAACAATTATGACGAAAACGGTGGCTACAACAACTCCTACTGTTAAGAGAATCCAGCTGATAACTTCCAAAAGCGTCTCCTCGCTTTAGGGAGTATCTGTTGTTGTGCTCATAAAACTTTAAGCCTCTATGGCAACCAGTGAGCGCTCAAGGTTTAGCTTCAGACCCAAACCTGAAATATAAAACGACGGATTTGTATATTGGACGTGGTTTATGTGACGCCGCTTCAGATTCTGGCAATTTGTGGAATGGTCAGCCCCATCTTGTATATTTTGATGTGGATTCTCGGAGGAATTCTAAGACCAGACTACAGTCACATCCGAGATGACGTGAGTTCCCTAATTGCAGTGGACGCGCCCAGAAAACAATTCTTTGACACATTCATCATCACATCCAGTATTCTGTTGTTTGTCTTCTATCTCGGATTACACTGGGGCATAAACAACGGTCAAGGCTCTTTCATTGGACCACTCCTGCTAGCCATCAGCGGCTTTTTGGGTGTCCTTGTGGCACTATTCTTTCCCCTAGATGCTGGCGGCGAAATCATCACACTAACAGGAAAAATGCACCTAACCCTAGTTGTATTATCAGGACTGCTGACAGTATCGGGCATGGTTGCCTTATGGCTTCAGTTAGAATCTGTTGAGGGATGGAGCACCTTCGCCACCTACTCATTAGTTACAGCAATTGTCACGCTGATTCTAATGGTCATAAGCGGAGTTTTCATCAAAAGCAGATTCAGGGGACTGCTAGAACGATTCGCAGTCACACCATTCCACCTCTACTACTTCGTCTTAGGACTAATGGTCTTTCTGACAAACTAGATTTGAGCTCTCTCTTCCAAAAAACCAAATTGTTCCCGTTATATCGCACATTTTTGGTTTTCATGTTACAAGAAACATGAACAGTTGATCTTTTTGCGATTAGCACAAAATTGGCCCACAAACCCAAAGCATCATTCAGTGAGGAGTTTTTTCAAAGTGATACTTGCCATATGCTGTTTTAAAGAAAGTTATCACTAACCGTTTTTGTGCTTCAGTAAGGTTGATCGTAAAAAAGGTCTCAACAAAGCCTAATCGTTCTCTTGATGTAGAAATAATCTTTTGCACTTCTGATTCAGCTATGTCCAAAGGAGAAAATGTTTTTTTATCTACGTAGTTAAGGGTGACATACAAGCCCTTTTTCACGTCTTTATAGTGTCTTTGACACTCCATAATATGGTTCCCCAAGTTTTCAATTAATTTCCTTGCCTGAGTTGTTTCGGTAGAAGACAACGGAATTTCATTATGTTTAAAATCAATATTTTTTGTCTTCCCAAGGAACGAATAGAGGAGTTCACCAAATTCTTGGGCACATGACGCAAGAGCCAAACCCATCCAACAAGACTGAGAAGCTAACACCTGATAGTTTTCTTCTTGTAGATATTGTTGGAAATTGCTTGGAATCGATTCTTCAGTAATCAGGTCTTGGGAAAGCAGTTTATAGATTACGGCTTTACCGAACTCTTCGTTGCCTATAGTAACCAATGCAAGAGCGCTGCCATAGCTTTTAAACGCAAACAGTAAATCAGCGTCTTTAATCAATTTCTTAGCATTTTCAAGACACAAATCTGATGCTTCATCTAATAATTCTTTTATATTCAAATTTACTTCACGACTTTCAGATTTGATTCTTTAAAAAACAAATTCTCCGTTAAGGCTTTATAGCTTATGAATCAAATATTCTGATTCCGAATACCGAATCAATGTTTGTACTTAGAGCATAATTTCAGCTATAATCAATGTCTATTGCTGTTTTCTATAAATTTTTTCGCCTTTTTTGTGAAATAGAAATGCTAAAGAAACGGCTACTATAAGCAGTAACAGAATGTAGGAAAAAGAAAATTCTGGAATTATGGTGATGTCAAGGTCCATAACGACTTCATGGGAACTATGAAGGTAATCAAATGTTATTATCCACGAGTCATCTGTCTCAGTTGCTAAGAACTCAACTTCTGACGAGTCCACATACACTTTGAGGTTATCGATGTCTGCCACAAGATTCTTTGCCACCGTGACTTTGGCGTAGCCCTCTGTTCCACTTGAGCCATTGACAGTGAAGCACAGGTTTCTGTCAGTTGCGTTATAGTTGAACTCTGAAACTGTGCTGTTTGACTCCACCGTGAAAACGTTCTGGTCCATGGATGATAGAAAGGCAAAAGTTACGTTGCTGCTGGCTCCAAAATATGACGGATTTCCGTCCCATTCAGCGATTAGTGTGTAATATCCATGTTCAGCAGGGGTCCATGAACTATTATAGCGTCCAGCGTTGTCGGTGGTGACTGTTCCGATTAGCGTCTTGGTTTCGTTGTGGAACATGTACAGATTGGGGGTAACGTTTTCTAGGTTGTTTCCATATTCGCTAAGAACAGTTCCCTCTAGGTTAACGGCGAACCCAGCCTGTGAAGATTGAGTGCTCGTATTAACTGAAAGGGATGACTGCGTTTTTTCTCCAACAACGCCAATGTCGTAGTTTGCTGTTGCCAAAACAAGTGTGGGGTCACCCAACAGAACCATATGGCTAACGTGGGGATTCGAAACACAGTAATAATAGAATGCTTTGCCAACATCGTAGTCAGCATCAGGAATACGAGCTTGTGGCGTAGGACTATTTTCCCAAGAGTTGTAAGCGGAAATGTACACTTCACCACCGTATGGCGTGTAAGACATACCAGCTACTATGGCTACAGCGCCTCCATCAGGTTTAGCAAGAAGACCAACCGCAGCACTTTCCGAACCCGCCACCCCAACATCAAACTTTCCACTATGGCATCCCGTCGAAAATATGACAGGGAGCCTAGAAGTTGTTAACTGCTCGTAATTGTCCAAGCTCAAATATTCAGTTCCATTTAGCCACCAAAGGGACGGGTTGGCGTGGCAGGAGAGGTAAAGGCTTCCCACCCCTTCACTAACAAAGTCAACTAATGCTTGCAACGTAAGATTTCCCTCTGGTCTTCCGCGTATTTCGTCTTTACTGCACAATATTGGGTTTGGACGATCGTCATTGAGGATGGAGCCGATGCCCCCAGATGTGCCTTGACCGATTACGTGAAGGTTTGTTCTAGCCCACTCACCTGGACTCAAATTTTGTTCATAGTCCAAAGTTTTTTCAACCATGTTCCTGATTTGTTCAGAATCTTCAAACGGAAATCGTCCTAGAATGAAATCAGGAAAATCGGTGCATAGCTTAGCTGAGTAGTTATAAGAGAAAGTGTCGGCAGGCTGTTCTAAGATTGAATAATAGTAGTCTGTGGTGCGACTGTCATCTCCATGAATGGATGTATTATACACTACATAATCGATAGGGGGAAGAGTGTCAACATTTCCAACTATCAGCACGCACTCCATGTGCCACGTGTTAAATGCGTCCTTTAGAAATTCCCTCGTTTTCAATTGAATCGAGTCGCCGATGTACATCTCGTTTATGGTCTGATTAGACATAACATAAGTGTCGAATCCTGAGGCTTGTTTCCAAGCGAGGAAGCCGCCAACGAGTGGCTCTTTTTCATTACTGGTTATTACTAGATAGTCGACGTTTTGTTGATTCAGTTGATAATCAGGGTTCTTTTCTACAGGTAATACATTGTATCCGCGCCACTGTTCAGCATGTTCTAGGTTTAGGTAAGCAAGAAGAGGAACCACATGACCTGAATAGGGACATGACTGTAGCCTGTCCATTATTTCGTCTGCAAGAGTGTCGTTATTGCATGGAATATAGTCAACGGTGTTTCTCTGGATTCGTACTGTGAAATTGATTAGTGCGTTCTGGTCCCAGCCCTCATATTCAGCAGTGATTTGTGCAAATTTGTAGCATCTAAGATTAAACATGCCGCGGTAGCTCAGGTCTGTTAAGTTGATGCTCCCACTTGTGCCATTTAACTCGACGGAGAGAACTGACGCGTCCGGCGGAATGAGTACGTTAATGTACCCTCCTGAAAAAACAAGTCCAATTGAAGAATAGGGAGGTTCAGTTTCATGCTTTATGGGCTGAAACGAAAAGTTGTATGTTTCAATATCAGCTGAGTCATTTAATGCCTCCTCAACAGTGAATCCCTGAGCAGGGACAAGAAAAAAGCAGAGAAGAATCATCAAAACAGAAGCCATGGTTACTTTTGTCACAATGTATCCCCTGTTGATTCATTTGGTGAAAACTGTTCATAAAAGCGTTTTTGTAAAGATTTCTTGACCAACTAAATGAATGGGTTGTCAAAGTTTCTTAACAAACGACTTCATGTTTTCATCACTTCTATCTTAACAATCAGAAAAGGCTGAAGGCTTTTGATGTGGAAAGATAAAACCTTAATGCGCACCTAGAAGATATGGATATTTTGCGATGACTTCCACGAAACAGATTGCCCTGCAACGCGTTCACACCCTGTTTAGCTTAGCCAAGGAAGTGGCAACTGAAGACCCTGAACTGGCTCAACGGTACGTCCAGATAGCCCGCAGAGTAGCCATGAGAACCCGACTGCGGCTGCCCCGAGAGTACAGGAGTCTAGTCTGCAGAAAATGTAAAAGCTTTATCTTGCCGGGTGTAAACTGTCGTATCCGAATTCAACAGAGAAGGGAACCTCACATGGTAATAACATGCTTAAGTTGTGGCGGGCACTCCCGTATTCCCCTGAAAGGCAGGAAACAACAGTGCTAACGCCAAAGATGAAGAAGCGAATAAAGGCTGCCCTCCGCACCGAGAGCCCAACACTACATATTGGAAAAGAGGGCGCAACAGCCCAGATAGTAAACGAGGCAGCAAAGCAGCTGGACTCACGAGAGATGATTAAAGCAAAAATACTGAAAACTGCCCTCCATGAAGAAGACGCAAAAAACATAGCAGCAAAAGTTGCGGAAGAAACAGAGTCTGAACTTGTTGAAGTTAGAGGCCACACCTTTCTTTTATACAAGCGGAAACCGAAAAACAGGTGAAAGCTTTATAACCCTGAAAGAAAGTTGAGGTTCTAGACCACGAAACTAATATAAGACATCTCTTTTCCCTATGTGAAGGAAAAAAATCAGGAAGAAGAAGCTTTGCCGACACCTTACGACGTTCCTCCATTAGTTCTCATCGAGAAGCTAGCTAAGCATCTAAAAGATGAAGTGGACGAAATAACTCCACCCGCATGGGCGACCTTCGCCAAAACTAGCGTTCACACCCAGAGACCCCCCCGAAACCCTGACTGGTGGTTCATCCGGTCTGCATCTATCCTACGTAAAATCTACGTGAAAGGACCGATAGGCATAGAGAAACTCCGCCAAGAATACGGAGGCAGAATAGACAATGGCGCAAGACCAGAACACGCCCGAAAAGGCGGCGGCGCCATAATCAGAACAGCCACCCAGCAGCTTCAAACAGCAGGTCTCGTGAAGCCGTATAAAAATGAAGGGAAAGTAGTAACGAATGAAGGAAGGCGACTGCTAGACAGGCTTTCCACTGAACTAAAAGGCGAACTGGAGAAAAATCAGCCCGAACTCAAGAAATATTAGGGTGGAAACTATTGAGCGAGGAAGAACTTGATGCTCTCAGAAAAAGAAAGATGCTTGAGCTACAGCAGAGAATGGCAGAGGAGCAAAAGCAAGCCCAAGCACAACAACAAGTTGAGAGCCAAAAACAAGCTCTACTTCGCAGAATACTCACACCTGAAGCTAGAAGTCGACTCACAAACCTGAATATGGTTAAACCCCAATTCACTCAGCAGCTTGAACTGCAGCTGATCCAATTGGCTCAGCAGGGAAGAATTAATCTTCCAATAACCGATGAGCAGTTGAAAGAGCTTCTTGTGAGGCTTCAGTCAGGACGCAGAGATTACAAAATTAGGAGAGTGTAAAAATGGCAAGAAACAAACCAGCCGCAAAAAAACTGAGGCTTATCAAGGCTGGAAAAGAAAAGAAGCCTGTTCCAACATGGGTTATAGCTAAAACAAGTGGACGGGTTAGAACCAATCCCAAAAGAAGACGCTGGCGACAAAGGAAAATTAAGGCGTGAGGGAAATGCAGATGGATGAACCTGTTGATGTAACTAACGTTGAAGAAGAGCTTGAGGAAGAGTTAAAGGAAGAACTTGATTCTGAAGATTTGGAAGCTGAGTTAGAATCTAGAGCTTCTGAAGACGAAGAAGCTGCTGAAGCTTTGGAACTTGATGAAGAAGAATCCGAGGAAACTCAAGAAGAGGATGAAGAACTCGACGAACTTGACCTTGA
>PIXS01000194.1 GCA_003096255.1 Candidatus Bathyarchaeum sp.
TGAAACTGTGCTCGAACTGTTTGCGGCAACTTTTGCGAAGGATTTCTTCTTGATATTGGCTGTTCTGCTGCTTTGTTGTATGAAGAACTGGGTATCTTCCAATTTTGTGCGTTTGTTAAAATTACATTGAATGTCTAAAAAGCCGTTAGAAATTTGGATTTTACAAACAAAATTATCAACAAATTAGTGTTTGTACGCTATAATGTTATTGATTCTGTGAATCAGGATGTTGTCTGTTGCCTTCGTTTTTTGTTCCCGCTTTCTGTTCATGCGGTCATTTTTTATGACCTTTTTTTCTCTTGATTTAGTGTTTTCGCCTGTGCTTTTAGGACAAATATTTAAGCTAATGGTGAGTTATACTTTGAAAGAAGTATCTCAGTCATCGAATTAAACCGATTAATGTTACAGAGGCGTTGAAATGGGCAGAAGACGAAGAAAAGTTGTTCATATACCGAAAAAGAAGTTGCCTACTGTTTTTCTCTGTCCCAGATGCGGCAAACAATCAATCAATGTTGAAATATTTCCTGGCGGTGAACACGCCAAAGTGCGATGCGGTAGCTGTGAATTAACAGAGGAACTGGATACCCGGCCCGTTTTTAGTGAAATCGATATATACTGCCAATTCACGGACATTTTTTATTCAAGATTAGCAGTTTAGGAAGCGATCAAGCATGGTTGGCCGAGTAGAAAAATATCTCCTAGAGAAGATTGAGAAAGAAGGAACCATTCACATGACTCTTGTTGATCCAGAAAAGGTCACATCATCATCTGCTTCCCGTGTGGCTAAAAATGCTGAATCTTGCGGATCAGCGGCTATAATGGTGGGCGGCTCAACTTCTGTTTTTTCCTCTCATTTGGATAAAGTCACAAAAGCCTTGAAGGATTCTATGGAAATCCCTGTTATTCTTTTTCCTAACAACATCACTGGAATAACCAGACATGCTGATGCTATCTGGTTCATGTCTCTTCTTAACTCTGCAGACCCGTATTTTCTTATGGGCGCTCAGGTGTTAGGCGCGCCAATCATCAAAAAGTTTGGTTTAGAGCCAATCCCCCTCGGCTACATTATTGTGGGTGAGGGCGGAACTGTTAGTGTCGTTGGAAAAGCTGTTCCTATACCCTATAGCAAGCCTGAGCTTGCGGCTGCTCATGCCCTCGCAGCTGAATATTTTGGTATGCGCTTCGTATACTTGGAAGCCGGCTCGGGAGTCGGAAACCCTGTGTCCGCTGCTATGGTGAAGGCAGTGAAGACTGTAACTGATCTTCCTTTGATTGTGGGCGGTGGTATACGGACCGGTGAGCAAGTGAAAGAGCTGGTGAAAGCTGGAGCCAGCATCATTGTGACGGGCAATGTTCTGGAAGAAAACACAGGTAAACATAAGATAACCGAGCTTGTGGATAACATGAAGCTCACAAAATAACGCGTTAAACTCCAGTTCTGTTTTAGAAAAAATCTAATACATCGCTTCGTGACAACTACTGTAAGGAGAAGATTTTGTCGATTCCGATGAGCGACGAGTACAGGCAGTATGCTGATTCTTTGGAGAAACAGCTTGAGGACATATATGTTGTTGTGAGAGAGGCACGGAAAAAAGGGTTAGACCCTGCTCTTGTTCCTGAACCTGAGGTTGCAAAAGATTTAGCCGAGCTTGTAGAGGGTCTGGTTGGTCCTCCCGGAGTCGCTGCGGGAATACGTGATTTAGCGGAGAAGATGTCTCGAGAGGAGCTTACCTTCAAGATTACTGAGCAGATCATAAACGGAACTTTTGGTGCCATGGATGCCCGTGAAGCTGCTGAACAGGCAATGAGAACTGCTCTTGCCATACTGACTGAGGGTATAACCGCGGCTCCTATACAGGGTATTGCCAAAGTGGACATCAAAACCAATTCTGATCGATCAAACTATTTGGCTATATATTATGCAGGTCCAATCCGTTCAGCTGGTGGCACTGAACAAGCCTTAACCATAATAGTTGGCGATCATATTCGTCGCCTGCTCAATCTGGACCACTACAAACCAACAGAAGATGAAGTTGGCCGCTTCATAGAAGAGGTGCGTCTGTTTGAACGCTCGATTGCAAGATTTCAGTATCACATCTCAGATGAAGAGCTACGAAGAGCCATCCAGCAGATTCCCGTGGAAGTCACTGGAACCGAATCTGATCCTGTGGAAGTTTCGTCATTCCGAAACCTGCCAAGAATCGAAACAAACAATGTTCGGGGCGGAGCTCTCCGAGTCGTAAACGATGGAATAGTGGGGCGCGCATCAAAAGTGTTAACCACTATCGAGAAACTTCAGATTGAGGGCTGGGAGTGGCTTGGAAGCCTAAAAGAGTTCTCGAAGAAAAAGAAGTCCGGATTCATGGCAGACGTGATTGCGGGTCGTCCAATCTTTTCTTTCCCCTCAAGGGTCGGAGGTTTTAGGCTTCGTTATGGACGATCCAGAAACACGGGTCTTGCAGCGGTTGGAATTCACCCCGCAACTATGTTGGCTGTGCAAAACTTTCTTGCTGCTGGAACTCAGCTTCGTTTAGAGGGTCCTGGAAAAGGCGGGATTACTGTTCCGGTTGATAGTATTGAGCCTCCTGTTGTGCGACTGAAGAACGGGTCAGTTGTCCGTGTTACTCTCCAAAATTACAAGTCTATCCAGAAGATGATTGACAAGATTCTGTTTCTAGGAGATATCCTGATCGGCTTTGGCGACTTCTTATACACAAACAAGGCTCTTCGTCCGGCAGGCTACAATGAAGAGTGGTGGCGTGAAGAGCTTGCTGCAGCCATTGAACAGAAGTTTGGCGGAGACTTAAAGGAGGCTGCAGGAGCCGTAGGGTTGTCTAACTCCGCTCTTGAGTGTATGTTAGCGGATGTCTTCAAAAATAAGCCGAACTCCAAAGAAGCCATTGCCCTCTCTTCTGCCTTGGGCGTGCCTCTTCATCCTTCTTTTACCTTCTTCTGGGAAAACCTTTCGCTTGAAGAGTTTTTGGCTTTAAGAAACTGGCTGTTAGCTTCTGAAACAAACGCTGAAAATGGGTTCGTTAACGAGATTGTTGGCGTGAACGACAAAACCGTGAAAGCTTCTCTTGAAAAACTCTGCATCCCCCACGATGTCATCATAAATAATCTCAAAATAGTTGGCGATGAGGCAAACATTTTCTCTTTTTGTCTTGGCTTGCATGTTCCTGACAGTCAGGTGGACTCTTCGGCAACTGTTCTTGAGGCTATACACGGGTTCACAGGCGTTTTGGTTAGGGCGAAGGGCGTCAGTTTTGTGGGTGCACGAATGGGGCGCCCAGAGAAAGCTAAACACAGAGAAATGAAGCCTCTTGTTCACACATTGTTTCCTGTTGGTCTTGCTGGTGGTTCTCGTCGTAATCTTATTGAGGCTTCAAAAAAGGTTGCGATTGAAGTTGATCTTGTGAGGCGCCGCTGTCTAAAATGTAATGAAACCTGTTTTCTGCTCAAGTGTCCTCGTTGCGGTTCAGAGACGGTTCTAGAGCGGGTTTGCCCTCAGTGCGGTAGAAGCTTGAATGCTGATGATTGTCCTGCATGTAAGACTTCAACGCGACGTTACGCTAGACAAGAAGTTAACGTACGAGGTTTACTGACTTCTGCTTGCAAAAATGTGGGGATTCCGATGCTTAGCCTTCTGAAGGGCGTGAAAGGCATGACTAACGAAACGAAGACGCCCGAAATCTTAGAAAAGGGGCTTTTACGTGCTAAGCATAGGTTGTCTGTTTTCAAGGATGGCACAATCCGTTTCGATGCCACTAACGCTCCCCTTTCCCATTTTACCCCTGAAGAGATTGGCGTTTCAGTTGAGCAACTCAAGGCAAATGGCTACCTGCACGACTATGAAGGCGCTCCTTTAACCAGTTCTAGCCAGATTTGTGAGCTTAGGGTGCAGGATATAGTCATCCCCCGGAAGTGTGCTGCGTATTTTGTTCGCGTCGCCAACTTTCTGGATGAACTTCTTGAGAAGGTATACGGGCTTCCTCCATACTATAACATAACAAAGGGAAGTGACCTGATTGGTCGCCTAGTCATAGGTTTGGCGCCGCACACGTCAGTTGGTATTGTTGGAAGAATCATCGGCTTTACTCCCCTAAACGTCATTTACGCTCATCACATGTGGCATTCAGCAAAACGTAGAGACTGCGACGGCGACGAAGATGCTGTGATGCTGGCTCTGGACACGATTCTTAATTTCTCTAAAGTGTTTCTGCCCTCCCAGATAGGCGGAATCATGGATGCTCCTATCCTGATTATTCCTGTTGTGAATCCTTTGGAGGTGCAGCGGCAAGCTCACGAGGTGGATGTTGCAGGAAAGTATCCGTTACTGTTTTACGAAAAAACCTTGGAGCAGGCAGACCCCAGACAAACAAGCAAGATAATCGACACAATCGAAAATCGTTTGAACACTCCAGCCCAGTTTGAGGGCTTCAAGTACACTGTTCCTGTTTCGAACGTTAACATGGGCAACCCCGAAAGCGTGTACAAAAAGTTCGGAAAGATGACCGACAAATTGTACAGCCAGCTTGTTTTGGCAGAAAAGATTGCAGCTGTAGATGCTGATGTGGTTGCCAGCAAGGTTTTAACCACTCA
>PIXS01000195.1 GCA_003096255.1 Candidatus Bathyarchaeum sp.
AAACTTACCCGTTTGTGTTATGATGGTTACGGAGACATACACACGGAAATAAAGGACGGCTACAGAATCAAAAGCTGGGCACTAAGACACTATCCTGATGGAGTTCTAGGAACGGATCTGTATGCCATAAAAACTGACAAGTGCATCTCAGTTACCCCAATAAAACTCGAATTTCCTCACAACACACACGCACTAAAGGACCTGATGGAATCTCTTTCAGACTAAACGCAACACAGGTACCTTTATGCTCCAAAAACTTCTGTAAGTGGCAAAAAGCTGAACCTGATGCTGTTTTTGTAACTTTGTTTCTGGTTTTAGTGCTGTTTTTTGGTGTGGACGTGCTTCGGGAAGAAGCTTTATGTGTGGTTGTTGATGAAAAACAGCTCACCGGCAATAGCTTAATTAAATTTAATCTGATATAATTTAGACGAGTAAATTCTATTTTATTATACGGAATCTTTAAATCCTAAGTTTTTACTTCCCGTCTCAAAGGCGGAGGTATTCAAGAACGCACACAAAAACAATGCTTTTCGCATTCACTGGCGCATCGGTTTTCGCTGTCTTGTTAGCTTTGAGTCTGTTCCAAATGAAAACAAAACAACATTTTGGGGCACGGAAACCAGTAAATGATATAAAACTAATAAACATTTTTTCGACGATAGACCCTAAATATGCCTTAAAGACTTTCTAAATGGGTGAGAATACGTTTGCTAGTGGAGTCTCTTGTTGCCTTTTTGATTATCTTGGTCCTTACATCGCTGATTTATTTGTCCAGCCGCTTGTTAACACAAAAATCTCCTGTAAGCAAAGAAAAAAGCGCAATGTATGCGTGTGGAGAAAAAGTGTTCTCAAAAAGGCTGCTCGTTAATGTTTCCCTCTACAAGTATCTGATATTCTTCGTCATAATCGATTCTCCTGCGCTGATACTGGCGTTTGCCGCTTCAGCCTTGGAGATGATCAGCCCCTTCGCTTTGTTAATTTATTTAGGAATCATTTTCGCAGCAGACATGTTGCTTCTGGGAGGCTACTAACCATGCCTGACTTAGGCTTACTGAAATGGGCTAGAACAAAATCGCCTTGGCTGCTTCACTTCAACACAGGAGCCTGCAACGGATGCGACATCGAAGTTGTTGTTCTATTAACTCCCAGATACGATGTGGAACGTTTCGGCATAAAACTGGAGCCCTCACCCCGTCATGCAGACGTCCTCGTAGTAACTGGACCCGTAACAAGACAATGTGAAGAACGACTCAAGATGATCTATCAGCAGATGCCTGACCCAAAATTTGTTATAGCCGTAGGAGCCTGCGCATGTTCCGGCGGAATATTCCAAGATTGCTACAACATAAGTGGGCGACTCGACAAGATAATTCCGGTAGACGTATATGTTCCGGGCTGTCCTCCAAAACCAGAAGCCATAGTTCAGGGCGTCGCGAAACTGCTTGGAAAACTGAAGGGATAAATTATGAATAAGTTTGAAAATGCTGTAGAACTTCTTAAAACTGGTTTGGCTGATGCCATTGTTGATTTAAAGGTTCCTAGGCCAAGGAAAGCTTACATTCTTCTTAAGCCTGAACGCCACAGAGACGCTGTTTCGTTGCTCCTGAAAAATGTTGAGGACTCGATGCTTTCAACAATAAGTGGAGTAGACCTAGGAGACGAGATAGAGCTAAACTATCACATGGTCTGTGAGGGAACCGTAACCCTCAAAAATCGGGTTCCCAAAGAAAAACCTGTTACAAAAACGATAACAGACATTCTGCCCGGAGCAAACTTGTATGAACGTGAGGTCTTTGACCTCTTAGGAGTCGTTTTTGAGGGGCACCCTAATCTGGAAAGGTTACTGCTTCCTGATGTTTGGCCTCAAGGAGATTATCCTCTCCGGAGAGATTGGAAGCCTCCTGCTATGAATGAAGACGTTTCTGAGGATGCGTTGACGACCGAATCAGAGGATGATTCTGGGAGCATAGTTAATGTTGTTGTGGGTCCTCAGCATCCTGTTTTGCATGAGCCTGAAAGGTTCTCTTTCAAGATTGACGGCGAGACCGTTGTGGATGTTGAGCCGCGTCTTGGGTACGTTCACAGGGGTATTGAGAAAGCGGCTGAGCGGATGATGTACTTCCAAGACGTGTTCTTGGTGGAGCGAATCTGTGGAATCTGCAATGCTGCTCACACAACCGTTTTCTGTCAAGCTGTCGAGGACATAGGAAACATTGAGACTCCGCCACGGGCATTATACTTGCGTACTATTATTCACGAGTTGAACAGGGTTCACAGTCACCTGTTGTTGCTTGGTGTTGGCGGTCACCTGCTTGGTTTTGAGGCACTGTTTCAGCATGTGTGGCGTGACCGTGAGCCAGTGATGGACATTATTGAACGTATCACAGGTAACCGTTTGATGAGCGGGTTTAACACGATCGGCGGAGTAAGACGCGACATAGACCCAAACACGATCGAGAAGACCCTCCAGACAGTCAAGGCTGTTAAGAAACGGGCTGCTTTCTACAAGAATGTGTTCGAGGAAGACGCAACATTGCGGCTGAGAACCGAAGGCGTCGGCGTGTTAAGCAGAGAGGATGCTCTGAAGTTGTGTGTTGTTGGTCCTGTTTTGAGGGGTTCAGGGGTTGCTTCTGATGTCCGAAAAGATGACCCTTACGCTGCGTACGAAGATATTCCTTTCAATGTAGCATGCTATAAAGAGTGTGACACGTGGGCTCGGCTGATGGTCAGAGTTGACGAGGTGCTGGAAAGCTTGGACATAATCGAGTATGCTCTTGGTCATCTTCCTGGTGGACATTTGCGGGTTAGGGTTCAACGGAAAATACCTGAAGGCGAGGCTGTTAGCCGCGTTGAAGCTCCACGTGGCGAGCTTATACATTATGTCAAAAGCGACGGAACCGCGTATCCTTACCGTGTTAAGGTTCGTGCTCCAACATTGGCAAACCTTTTGGCTTTTCCGGGCGCAATACGAGGCGCCTACATCGCAGACATTCCCTCAGTTATGGGAAGCTTAGACCCCTGTTTTTCATGCACTGATCGTATGGCATTCATTGACACAACAAACGGTAAGAAATGGCACTGGAACCTTGACGACGTAAACAATCCAGAAAACAGGAAGGCGCGGATCTAGAATGGCTCTTGATCTGGTTTTTCTTGTGCGGGCGCTGGTGTTTCCAGGTTTCCTTTTTTTGTTGGTGCTTGTACTCTTTTTTGACTGGTTTGAACGAAAGGTTGCTGCCCGTTTTCAGAACCGTATGGGTCCAAGTTATGCGGGTCCGTTCGGTATTCTTCAGCCCATTGCCGATTACATAAAACTGTTTTCGAAGGAGGATATTACACCCGCGAAGACTAACAAGTTTTTGTTTGTGGTGGCTCCTCTTCTGGCTTTTTCGCTTTTTGTTTTTGCTCTTTTCTTTATCCCGATTGACGGTTCAAACGTGATTTTGAATTCAAGTTTTGAAGGCGATTTGCTTCTGGTTTTGCTTCTGGTGACTCTAGCAAACTTTGGAATTTTTCTTTCTGGATGGGCTTCTTTGAATCCATACAGTGGAATCGGAGCAACCAGAATTTTGACCCAGTTTCTTGGGTATGATATTCCTCTTATTCTTCTTGCGATTGGTCCCGCGTTTCTTGCAAGAAGCTTGTCCATTGTAACTATTACGGCGAGCCAAACTCTTCCTTTTGCTATTCTGATTCCGTGGTCCTGTGCGCTGTTCATTTTAGTGTTGCAGGCTGAGCTGGAGAAGGACCCCTTTGATATACCGCATGCAGAAACCGAGATTGTGGGCGGCTACGAAACAGAGTACAGCGGAAGAAAACTGGCTTTCATAAAGCTTTCAGAAGATTTCCAGTTCTTGATTGGCGCTTCCCTTGTAACCATGCTGTTTTTGGGTGGCGCTCATGGACCTGCGTTTTATGGACCGCCTGAAATCTGGTACGCGTTTTGGTTCATGGTAAAAACGCTTGGGGTCGTATTCATTCTGGAGTATGTTGGTAATGTTTCTGCCAGATTGCGGATAGACCAGGTTGTTCATGGCAATTGGAAACTGCTGATTCCATTGTCTCTTCTGTCTCTTGCACTTACAGTAATTATTGAACCCTTGTTGCGGTCGGTGATTGTTTAAGGAGGAAAAATGTGTGCCTAAAAAACGACGACTACCAGCACTGATAAAGGACATGGGCGCCTGCATATTCAAGAAGCCCTTTACTCAAGAGTATCCTTTTGTTAAGGTACAGGCTCCTGAAGGCTACCGTGTCAGACATGTTTTCTATCCTGACAAGTGCATCAGCTGTGGCTTGTGTGACCGGGACTGCCCAGCTAAGGCCATAGAGCTTGTGGAGGTTTCTGGAAAACGGATGCCCCACTTTTACCTTGACCGCTGCATATTCTGCTATCTATGCGAAGAGGGATGCCCAAGAGAGGCGATTAAGCTCTCTACAAACTTTGAGATGTCAACAACAGAAACGGATGATCTGATGGTAAACCCGGAAGAGTTTATTTCTAAACCGAAAACAACTACGGACGAGGAAAAAAAGAATGTTGCTTGAAACAGTTCTAGCTATCGGCATGGTGGTCTCCGCGGTTTTCGCGATATACCTGAAGGAAACAGTGTCTTCGGTTTTGTCCCTGAGCACCATGATGATTCTGCTTTCAATTCTCTACTTCAATCTGAATGCGCCTTTTGCCGCAATTTTTCAGTTGGCGCTAGGAACTGGAACCGCAGCGATTTTCCTTCTTGCCGGAGACACGTTGACCAAGAAAAGTGACCCAAAAACGTCAACCAAAACTTTGTTGGTTGGGCTGGTTGCTTCTGCTATCCTTTGTGTTCCTGTAGTTCTTGGCACTGTGATGACTGAATCTTTAACTCAGTCAGTTGAGTTGTCGCTCTCCAGCGCGTTGTGGGATTTGAGGGCGATTGATGTTCTTGCTCAAGGTTTAGTGGTTTTGACGGCTGCGCTTGGCGTAGTTATCCTTTTGAAGGAGCAACGGAGGCGAAAGTGAAGTGGATTACATAATACTGTCTGTTACGATTCTGGCGATTGGCGTAGTCGGCTTGGTTACAAAGCATGACCTCATAAAAATGCTGATTGCCATAGAAATGATTACTGCGGCGGCAACAATGAATTTTGTTGTCTTCGGCTCACTAATGGGCGACTCTATGGGTCAAGCCTTCTCGATTCTTGCCCTTTCTGTTGACGCCTGCGTAACCGCTGTTGCCCTTGCGCTTGCCATCTCCATCTACAAGCAACTGAACATCCGCGACATCAGAGACCTATCTGAAATGAAT
>PIXS01000196.1 GCA_003096255.1 Candidatus Bathyarchaeum sp.
GTCCGTATTCTTTGTTGAGTTTCATTAGCATGTCGCGGACTTCTTTTGTGCCTTTGGGGTCTAAGCCGATGGTGGGTTCGTCAAAGAAGGCTATTTGGGGTCTTTTAACTAGTACTTCTGCAATGCCAAGCCTCTGTTTCATGCCTCGAGAGAACTTTTCAACTTTGGTATCTGCCCACTCTGAAAGACTTACTGCTTCTAGGAGTTCTTTTACCCTGTCTTCTGTCTCCAAATGTGGCACGTCGTTTAGTTGGCAGATGTAGTCAAGGTTTTGTTTTGCAGTTAAGTCCTCATAGTATCCTGCGCCTTCAGGCAATAGCCCTGCTACGGTTCGGACTTTCTTGGATTCCTTGATGATGTCATAGCCAGCTACTGTTGCGGTTCCTGAGGTGGGCACAGATAGCCCCATTAACATAAGGAGGGTGGTGGTTTTGCCTGCGCCGTTTTGGCCCAGAAATCCCACGATATCTCCTTTATTCACGGTCAAATCCAAATTGTCAACTGCTTTGAATTTGCCGTACTCCTTTGTTAGCTGGTGGGTTTGTATTATTGGCTCTGACATCTTTGTTTATCTCCTCTTGAATTTCCAGAACACTCCGACAAGCAGGAAGATGAAAATGCCTGCGATTGCTATGCCGTATATTCCCCATGAGGTTGAGGCTGATACTGTGACTCTGACTTGAGTTATGCCTGAGCCCATCTGACTGCTTTCCCCTTTTACGCTGACCATGTAGTCGCCTGCGACAGTGTTTTCAGGTGTTGTCACTTCAATGTTGAATGTTGCTGATTCTCTGGATTTGAGCGCATCTACATGAACTGGAGAGATTTTGACTGACCAGCCATCTGCGGGGAGGGTGATGTTCATTCCTATGTCTGTTAGTGTAGTGTAGCCTGTGTTGGTTAGGGTTGCAGAGAAGCTTGCAGTTTCGCCGCTGCTTGCAGTTGCCATATACGTTGATAAAGATACTCCAAGGTTGTAGGAGCCTACGACGGTTGTTGTCAGATTTGCTTGAGCTAAGACTACTCCGCTTTCTGATTTGATCTGTACTGGGAATGTGAAAGTGTCAAGGGCAACTGTGTTTGGTGGAACAACTTCAAGTGTTAGGTCTGAGGTGTTTCCGCCATAAAGGTAAAGCCTTGTTACTTCAACGTTTCCGAGTTTGAAGTAGGCTTTCCAGTTTGCGGGTTTGTCAACTGAAAGCAAGAGGTATCTGTCGGTTGAGCCCAAGTTGGATACTGTAAGTGGATAGCTAACTGATGCTCCAGCTTCTACCGCTACTTCGGGGAGCCTTGCCGTGAGCGTGATTTCATTTGCCAACTCTGTTAAGGTAACTGATATGGGCATAGTTTGCGAGAGTTCTTGGTTTGTTGCCTGAGCCGTCACGCCAAGTTCATATGTTTGGTTAGTTAGGCTAGCGGAAGTGGATTTAACCTCGACGCTTAATTCAATTTCTTCTTTTGCGGATAGGGTTACTTCAGTTAGGTATTCGCCATCAGCATTCTTTATGAAGGCTGTCCAATTTCCTGGCACAGAAATAACCGATAAATCAAAGCGCATAGGAACGCTAAACGGATTAGTTAAGCCTACTTTGAACTTGATAATATCGCCAGCATTGGATGATTTGCCCGGATACTGACAAGATAAAATGTCTTCATCTGTTGGTTCTACGTGAGCAGTGTATGTTAATGCGGTTGCGGCTCCTCCTGTGGCAATAACTGCAACGTCATAATCACCGTTGGCTTCAAGTGGAACAAAAACTTCCAGCTGCATGTTTACATGTCCGCTTGGCGAAAGAGCTGTCTCCGTAATCTGGTTGCCATTTGAATCCACAACTTTGGCTCTCCACCCTTCAGGAACATCATATGAGAAGCTTGCGGCTTCAACTTCTGTACCAACGTTGCTGACCATAAAGGGCAAAGTCAATTTGTCACCTGGGTTTACTTTTATGCCCAAGATTGCTGAGGTTAGCCATAGAATCTTTGAGAGTTCTGTGTCTTCGGCCTTAACTTCTGTGCTTGCTGCAGTTAAGCTGACTGTTTGGGTGGTTGGTAGGTAGCCCTCTTTTGAGAACTCAAGTGTGTAAGCGTTTGGCTTAGGAAGTTCTAAACTAAATGAGCCATCTGCAGCGGTTGTAGCGGTTTTTGAAAAGGCGCCATTTGTTGTTCCGTGGGCTTCTACAGTAACTCCTGCTATTGGATTATTTTTATCATCTTCAACTATACCCGTTACCTGCGCGTTTCCAACTTGATTGGGCACCTGTAACGTAAAATCTTTAGATACCGCAATTTGGCCTATGGCTTTTAAGGTCAAGTTGTATATTGTGCCGCCTTGTGCAGTTTGTGGAATTGAAAGCTCTACTTGAATGCTAAAGCTTTGACCCTTTGAAACCTCTGTTTTAGTAACCTCATAGCTGCCCTGCAAAACCTTTGCAGATAACTCTTCAGGAGCTATTACCTCAAATTCTACAATTTGTTTCTCTAACGCCCCTCTATAAGTCACTGTTAAAGGAAGCGAAACCTGTTGCCCTGGGCTGGTCACTAAACTAACAATTGAAGTTGACAAACTCAGACAAAAAGGCAAAACAATCGTGTCCAACTTGTGGTCAAAATTTCTAATTTCAAAATCTTCCACAATTTCCAAGTAGCCCAATTTAATAAAATGGAAACGATAAGTTCCAAAGTCAATGTAATTTGTTACAAATTCTCCTGTACCATTGGTTGTAGCGCTAGTAACGAAGTCTCCATTGAGCTTGTAAATCTCTACGGTGGCGCTGCCTATTCCATTGCCTTCTTCATCAATAACTGATCCCCAAACACGCGTTGGGGGCATTGCAAAAGCCGAACCCAGTACTGCTAATGGTGCGACTATAGCTGTAAAACAGAGAAGAATTGCGACAAAAACTTTTATTTTCCTGTTTGGTTTTTTGCAAATCATGTTGAATTCCCCTACTCATCATTGCATACAAAGCCATAGAGCTTCATACACAACACACCAGCGTATCTATAATGAACATATTAAAAATTTATCCCAAAAGTATACCACATTTTATATCTCCAGACCACCCAAAACACCCCTCTAAACTACAACCCCCCTGCACAAACCATAACACCCTAATCAAACAAACCAAACAACACCAACCTATTAGGATCCAAATAGAAATTCATTGCAGAAAACGGGGGGGTCGAAATTAACCAAAAACCCGCAAACCGCACAGTTTAAGGAATAATTTCACAGCCGTTGTATTTGAGGTATTCAAAGTCGCTTGGGGTGATTTTGCCTTCTTTGATGAGTTGCTTGATTTGGGGCATTTTGGTTTCTACGGAGGTGATTAGGCTTTTGATGGTGCTGCAGATTTCAAGGTACTGCTGGTCGCTCCAGCGTTTAGTGATGTTTGCATACAGGCAGCGTCCACCGCACATATCCAAAGTATCGCATCCCTTGCACGGCGTGTCTTCAACAAAGATTTTCTTAAGCTGCAAGGGGTCGGTTTCGCAAATATGCCCCAGATAATACTTTTTCATGCCCCACATGGTCGGACACGGCGTAATGTAGCCGTCTGTTTGAATGGCATAGTTTATCCAGCCTGCTCCGCATCGAAGCAGAGTCTTTGTTTCATTAGTTAAAAATGAGTTGGCGATGCCTAGCAGCGGGTAGAGCTTCAAAACATTGCCCGTTTTTTGCATGTGCTCGACCCAGAACTGCGTTAGCTTCTCTACTGCGGGCATGTAGCTTTCTTGGCTCCATTGTTTGAAATTGCGGCGTTTGTAGTCGTTACCCCAAAAACCGGCGTTTAGCTGCCAATGAATGCTTGAAAAACTAAATTCGGAATTATTCAAAAGCCATTGGACCTGCTTGTAGATGTCAGTTTGTTCCATAACGGTTACGCGAGCAATTAATTCTCCATTGAATCCGTTGGCTTTGATTAACTTGAGGTTATCTATGACTTTTCTAAATGTTCCTTCGCCGCGGTAGTAGTCTGTTAGTTTTTCCTCACCGTCTATGGAAACCAGCAGCGTGTGAAAGCGGTTGACATACTCGGGCTCCAAACGGTCAAGTAGCACTCCATTTGTTTGCATCATAAACTGCTTAGCCTTAACGCCATCCATAATCTCTCTAATGGCATCCAAATTAAGTAGCGGCTCTCCACCATAAAACGTCAAAACACACTCAGGATCTTTCCTACAAAACCTATTCAGCAACTCTGCAGGATAATCTAAATGCTTAGGCAATTCATAATCCAGCTCGAACTCGCCAAAGTCCTCATCAAAATCATCCATCGTCTCGCCAAAACAGTACCTGCACTGCAAATTACACTCGTTAGTAACCACCACGTGAAAGAACATAGCCTAAATTTGAGCAGGCACCTGCTTAATAGTATTTTTCCGCCAACTCACGCGCCTCATCA
>PIXS01000197.1 GCA_003096255.1 Candidatus Bathyarchaeum sp.
AAAGCTGGGGACGAAGTTCTTGTAGTGGATAGGGAAGGAAAAGTCAGGTTAACTAATGTTGCGCGGGCGAAAATCGAGTGGAGACCCATGCTTCTCATCGAAGCGGATTACAGCGGCAAAACTTTGAAGCTGATTGCCCAGAACGCTGAAACCATACGTGTTGTGACTCCCGAAGGCTCAAAGGCGGTTACGGACCTACAAAAGGGAGATAAGATAATGGCTCGGGTGGAAGCGGGCGGCAGGCACTTCGGAACATTGGTGAAAGAAGAAGCCGTGATAGAACGTTGACAATCAGAGTCTGCGTCGCAGTTCCCCCAAAAACAGTTGACGAAGCATTCTCTTTAATAGAACAAGCTGAAGCCCAGCATGCAGACCTTATTGAAATAAGATTAGACAGCCTCACGAATTATAACCGCATCGCAGACATTCCAGAATGTAGCAAAACGCCCCTCATAGCAACAAACAAGTCACTGGATAATCATGGCAGTTTTTCAGGAAGCGAAACTGAACGTCAAAAAATTTTGTTGGATGCCGCAAACAACGGCTTCACGTATGTAGATGTGGATTTGGGCACACCAAATCAGGCAGAATTAATCAGTAATCTGCATGAGGCTGGAGCAAAAGTCATAGTTTCCTTTCACGATTTCGAGCAAACGCCTTCCATATCAACACTGGAAAAGATTGTTGGTAAAGAAGTTGCTTTGGGCGCTGACATCTGCAAAATCATAACCACCGCCAACACCGTCGAAGACAACTCAAATGTCATAAATTTTGTTTCTAAAGCTTCCAAAAAAGCCAAGATTGTTTGTTTTGCTATGGGAGACCTAGGTGTGCCCTCTCGTTTCTTGTCTCCTGTCTTTGGTGCCTTCTTTACTTTTGCTTCTATTGACGAAAAAAGAAAAACTGCAAAAGGGCAACTTACTATTCAGGAAATGAGAAAGGCATACCAGCTGCTGGGGCTAAAATAATGAAAATCAACGGAAAAACCAAGGTTTGTGCCATCATCGGCGACCCCGTAGGCCACTCTCTAAGTCCTGTAATGCATAACGCAGCCTTCAAAGAACTGGGACTCAACATTGTTTACGTGGCTTTCCCAGTAACACCTAGCAGCCTAGAAGAGGCGATTTTGGGCGCAAAAAGTTTGGGTCTGCTGGGATTGAACGTGACTATGCCCCACAAACATGCTGTCATACAATATTTGGATGAGACTGATTCTACGGCGAAAGCCATGGGCGCAGTGAACACAATACTGAACGAACAAGGAAAGCTGTTCGGGTACAATACAGACGGCAAAGGCGCCATTATTGCCCTCCAAGAAAACTGTGCAGACCTCGAAGACAAAAAGATGCTTATCATCGGCGCAGGGGGCGCAGCAAAAGCCATAGCCTTTCAGGCAGCCCAAGAAACAACAGAACTTGTTATCCTCAACAGAACAGAAGCGAAGGCAAAACAGTTAGCTAACCTACTAAACAAAAACTTTGGCACCAAAGTGAAGAGCAACACGCTCTCAGCTGAGGTCCTGAAGGAAGAACTAGAAACCACAAACATTCTTGTTAATTCCACATCTGTTGGCATGAGCCCAAACATTGACGAGAGTCCTGTTCCCGCAGATTTACTGCATTCTGGCTTGTGCGTAATGGACATCGTCTATAATCCTCTAGAAACCAAGCTCCTAAAGGATGCGAAGGCTGTGGGGGCTAAGGTGGTTTCGGGTCTTGAGATGCTGCTGTATCAGGGGGCTGTCGCCTTCCAAATCTGGACTAACTGTCCTGCTCCAGTTGCTGTCATGAAAAAGGCTGCCTTAAGTAAACTGGCTGAACAGGGTGTCCACACTTGAAGGGAAAAGCTGAAGCGATAGCTCACGGTGCAGCCACAATAATCAATGCAATCGCCACAGGCAAGGGAGCCGCCGTGGGAGTAGACCTATGGACAAAAGCCACAGTAACAATCACCGAAGACCCAAAAACAGTACAGGTTAAGATTTTGTCAGATTCTTCAGAGAATCCTGTTCTTGCACAAAAAACGGTCGAGAGTGTTCTCAAACGCTTTGGGCTAGAAAAACGGTTTGGGGCAGAAGTTGAAACCCAATCAAACATTCCTGTGGCAAGGGGAATGAAGAGCAGCAGTGCAGCAGCAAATGCAATAGCCCTAGCGACCACTGCAGCATTGGAACGCAGCTTGGATGATGTTGATGTAGTGAAGCTTGGAGTTGACGGGGCACTGGAGGCGAAAGTTACCATAACCGGAGCCTTTGACGATGCCTGTGCCTCATATTTTGGCGGAGTCGTAATCACGGACAACCTGGAACGGCGAATCATTAAGCGTTTTGAGGTGCCTGAAGCTCCCACTGTCCTTTTTTATGTTCCATCCAAAAAAACTTACACCGCAGAAACAGACGTACAGCGGATGAAGGACATGGCTCCCGCCGTCAAAACAGCCTACAACGAAGCCTTGAACGGCAACTACTGGGCAGCCCTAACCATGAACGGGCTACTCTACTCTTTGGCGTTAGGTTACGATTTGTCCCCAGCAGTAGAAGCCATCAACGCAGGCGCCTATGCCTCTGGATTATCAGGAACAGGACCCGCAGTCACAGCCATCATTCCAGAAGACAAAATCGACAACGTAAAAGACGTTTGGCAGAGCCGTGAAGGAGAAATCCTAGAAGCTCACATAAACCAAGAAAAAGCTAGAGTGGTGGGCTGAAAAGATGGAGGTAATAGTCCGGAACACAAAACATCTTGCGGGCATGGTTTCGGCTCCTCCCTCAAAAGCTTACACTCACCGCATGGTCATAGCCGCGTCCTTATCAAGCGGCACCTCACGAATCCTTAATCCTCTGGTTTCAGATGACACTCAAGCAACTCTGGAGGCAGTAAAAGCCCTTGGCGCAACAACAGAACTCAACAAAAACTGCTGGACAATCCAAGGAACAGAACAGCTCAAGACGCCAAGTCAGCCCATAGACTGCAGAGAGTCCGGGTCGACTCTTCGTTTTATGATTCCAGTTGCCGCCCTTGCAGCGGGGCCATCAACGTTCCTTTTTGGTGCATCCTTTGAGCGTAGACCTGTGGCGCCTCTTATTGAAAGCCTCAGGGAACTGGGCGTCGAGTCCGCTATTCAAGATGATGGTTCGTCTGTCTTTGTTGGTGGTGGAGGAATTAGGGGCGGAAAGACTTCGATAAGGGGGGACGTAAGCTCCCAATTCATCTCTGGGTTACTTTTTGCTTGTCCAAAAGCGAAAGAAGACACAGAAATCGTTGTCACAACCAAGTTGGAGTCCAAAGGCTACGTTGAAATGACCCTTGAAGTCCTCAGTAAACACGGCATCAAAGCTATTGTGAACCCTGATTTGTCGGGGCTGAGGATTCCAGCAAACCAAAACTACAGTCCATGTGATCATACTGTTCCTGGGGATTTTTCGTCTGCAGCCTTTCTTTTGGCAGCCGCCGCAGTAACCTCATCAACGGTAACTGTGAATGGTCTTGATTATCGAACAGTTCAGGGCGACAAGGCAATTGTGGATATACTTGAGGAAATGGGAGCCTCATTCAATGTCGGGGACAATTCTGTTGAGGTTACAGGAAAACAACTACTTGGAGTTGACATCGACGCCGCGGACATCCCAGATTTGGTTCCTGTCTGCGCTGTTCTCACCTGCTACGCTGAGGGGCGCTCGGAAATATATAATGCCAAGAGGCTTAGGTACAAGGAGTCAGATAGGCTCGATTCAGTAAGCACAGAGCTGCGGAAGATGGGCGCCGACATCACAGTGAACGAGGATGGTTTAACCATAAACGGTGGATGCCCTTTGCATGGAACAATCGTTGACCCCCATAATGACCACAGAATCGCCATGGCATGTGCCGTAGCCGCTCTTGGAGCAAGGGGAGAAACAAAAGTTCAAAACGTTGAATGTGTAAATAAATCATATCCGCAGTTCTTCAATGATCTGCGTGCGTTAGGAGCGAATGTCGTTGGGATCTAACTCGATAGGAAAAGAATTTGTTGTAACCTGTTTCGGCGAAAGCCACGGCAGATGCGTCGGAGCAGTCATAGACGGGTGCCCAGCAGGTCTTCCCCTCACAGAAGAGGACATCCAACCAGAACTGGACAAAAGGTTGCCTGCTAACAAAGAAATCGTGTCTCCCCGAAGAGAAAAAGACGTTGTAGAAATTCTGTCCGGAACCTTTGAGGGATTCACTACAGGTGCTCCAATCTGCGCTCTGGTGTGGAATAAAGAGGTTGTTTCAAGCGACTATGACTCGATAAAGTATACGCCTAGACCTGGACACGCTGACTATCCTGCTAGAGTCAAGTATATGGGTTTCAATGATTACCGTGGTGGGGGCAGATTCTCAGGCAGAATCACTGTAGCATACATAATCGCTGGTGCCATCGCCAAAAAACTGCTAGACGTCTTCAACGTCGAAGTATTGGCATACACAACCGCCATCGCAGACATAGAACTGGAAGCAACTCTGTCTCTTGGCGAAGTTAGAGAAAACATTTACACTAACTCTGTGAGATGCCCAGACCCAGAGCAGGCAAAGAAAATGGAAGAAACGATTCTATATGCAAAGAAAGATGGGGACAGCGTGGGCGGAACCGTCGAGTGTGTCGCCTTTGGCCTTCCAGTTGGGGTCGGTGAACCCCTTTTTGATTCTCTGGACGCAGAAATTGCGAAGATGCTTTTTGCTGTTCCCGCAGTTAAGGGCGTTGAGTTTGGCGTAGGATTCGCAGCTGCAAAAATGACAGGCTCAGAAAACAATGACCCCTACAAAATGTGCAACGAAGAAATCGAGATGCTAAACAACAATGCTGGCGGAATCTTAGGCGGCTTATCCTCTGGGGTGCCTCTTGTAGTTAGAGTTGCAGTGAAGCCCACTCCCTCGATTTCAAAAGAACAACAAACTGTGGACTTGTCAAAGATGGAAGACACAACAATCAAGGTGCAAGGCAGGCATGACCCCTGTATTGTGCCAAAAGCTGTGCCAGCTGTTGAAGCGTCAGTTGCCATCGTATTGGTTGATCAACTGATTCGCGGTGGATTTATACCAAAAATTTTAGGAGTTGAAGCTGTTGGAGAGTATTATGGGATTAAGGAAGAAGATTGACGTAATCGACGAAAATCTTGTCTTCCTTCTAAAGGATAGAATAGACCTTTGCAAACGTATTGGCAAAATCAAAAAAGAAACAGGACTCGCCGTCAAGGACCTTCGGCGAGAAGATGCAGTTTACGTCCACATCATGGCAAAAGCACTAGAAGCGGGGCTTGACCCCCAGAAAGTTGAAGCCATCTTCAAACAGATAATTGCTTTGAGCGTCTCTGTTCAAGGCGCAGAATGAGAATACTTAAAGCAGTGTCACACAATTCATGATGAACAAGTATTCAGTTCGGTGTTTCCTCGGGGTTTATGAAGATGCTGTATGAAATAAGCGAAAAAGCGATTCAACTTGAGAACCAAGGAAAGAAGATGATCAAGTTCAATCTGGGAGACCCAGATATGCCAACTCCGCCTGAAATCATTGAAGCAGCTTATAAAGCAATGAAACAGGGAAAGACAAAATACTCTTCTGCCGCTGGCGAGAAGGCGCTACGAGAAGAGTTGGCGAGCATTCATGATGTTTCAGTGGATAATGTTGTGGTGACCACTGGCTCAAAGTGGGCTGTTTTTTCTTTGATGTCTCTGTTGCTGAAGAAGGGCGAAAACGTTGTTGTTCCATCTCCTCACTGGACCAGCTACGAGTTAGCCGCCAAAAGGGCTGGAGCAGAGCTACGTTTTCTGAAGGGAAACCTTGAGTCTAACTGGACGATTGATGTTGAGAAACTGGAGAACCTGATTGATGAAAAGACGCGGCTGCTGATACTTAACAGTCCCAGCAATCCAACAAGCAAGGTTATTGACGAGAAAACCTTCGGTGAGATTGTTCAGATCGCAAAGAGCAGGGGAGTTACTGTTATGTCTGATGAGGTGTACGCGGACATAAGCTTCGTCAAAGCAAAGAGAATCCTCGATTTTGGCGATGACCAGATACTCATTAACGGTTTCTCCAAAATTTTTGCGATGACTGGTTGGCGAATCGGTTACGCCGTTGTTGAGAAAGAGCTGGCTCAGAAGATGATTAAGCTGAACCAGATAACCACTACCTGTGTCCCCGCCTTCATCCAGTACGGCGCCCTGAAAGGACTGGAGTCTAGGGAAAAGATTGCGGATTCTGTTAGAGAGCAGTTTAGAGGTAGGGCAGATGCTGCAATCAAAGTTCTTTCGAAGGCGAAGATGAAGTTTTCTCGTCCTGATGCACCGTTTTATCTATTTCCAAAGGTTGAGGGCTTGGATTCTGAGCGGT
Organism: Candidatus Bathyarchaeum sp.; assembly: GCA_003096255.1. The sequence goes on from PIXS01000197.1 coordinate 6,352, forward strand.
TTGCCTTAGACCTGCTGGACAAGGGAGTTGCTGTGGCTCCTGGAACCGCTTTTGGAGATTACCGTGAATACTTCAGAATAGCTTTAACTGTGGGCGAGGAAAAGATTAAGGAAGGTTTGGAGACGCTTTGTGAGGCTCTGCCTTGAAGGTAGCAATTATTGGCACAGGAAAGATGGGTCGATGGTTCGCACGATTATTCAAGGATGAAGGCTATTCTGTAGTTGTTTCCAGCAGAACCAGAAGCAAAGCAGAAGCCCTAAGAAACGAGTTAGGCGTTGAATTGGCAGACACCAACGTGGAGGCTGTAAAAGGCGCTGACTGGATTCTGTTATGCGTGTCTTTGGATGGCTTAGAACCTGTCCTAAAAGAGGTCGGCTCCCACATCAAGGCAGGTCAGGCTGTCATGGACATCAGCTCAATCAAAGAAATCCCCGTGAACTTGCTACACAAACACGTCGCTAACGGCGTCACCTTGGGCACTCATCCTGTTTTTGGACCCGGAGCCAAAGGCGTGGGGGGACAAAACTTTGTTTTAACTCCAGTCAACGACGATGAAAGGCGCTTCGCTGAAGAGTTTAAGGATTGGTTAGAGGCGCGGGATGCTCTGGTGACTGTTATGGAGCCTAGACGTCATGATGAGTTGATGTCGCTTGTTCTGGGTTTTCCCCACTTTGTTGGACTGGTTGCAGGTGATGCTCTGCTGGATAACCCGAATTTTGTTGCGGCAAAGCAGGTTGGCGGAGCAACCTATAAGCTGTTGTTGACTATGGCTGGGGCAGTAGCTGCGGAGGAGCCTGAATTCTATTCGAATCTTCACATGAGCCTGCCAGAAATGGAGAAGATCGAGGGCTTGTTTCTGGAGAAGGTTGAAGAGTGGCTCAAGCTGGTGAAACAGAAAGACTGTTCTGGTTTTAGGCATAAGATGGAGCAGGTACAGAAGCGGCTACGGGAACTGGACCCTGACCACGAAAATTATTACATGCTTATGTATCGGCTGTTAGATGATTCCTAGAGTTTGCAGTTGGATTTGTTTGCTGCCTTGTAGGAGCCCAAGATTTTAACGAACACAGTTTTGTCTTTGATGGCTTCTAGGGCTTGTTGGCATTTGTTTTCAGTTCTGTGTCCCTCAAAGTCTAGGTAGAAGTGGTATTCCCATGGAGTGCTTTTGGTGGGTCTGGACTCGATTTTTGTCAAGTTTATGTTTCTGTCAGCAAACTCCTTCAATATTTGGTATAGTGCTCCTGGCACGGATTTTGCTGCAAAGATTATGGACGTTTTGTCCATTCCAGAGTATGGGGAATCTTTTTTGTCTAGCACGAAGAATCTGGTGGAATTGTTTTTGATATCTTCTATTTCCCTTTCTAGTATGGTCATTTTGTAGATTTTGGCTGCTCTTTCGCTGGCTATGGCTGCGGCATCAGTCAGTTTTTCTTCTTTAATCATTTTTACACTGCCTGCAGTGTCGAAGGTGCTTATAGCTCTGAGTTTATGTTGTTCTAGGAATTTTCTGCATTGGGCTAAAGCTTGGGGATGACTATACACTGTTTTGATTTGGTCTATTTTGGTGCCTTCATGGGCTATGAGACAGTGGCTGATTCTGATGATTATTTCTCCGCAGACATTCAGGTCATATTCTAGGAACAGGTCGTAGGTTCGGTTTACGCTTCCCTCGATGGAGTTTTCGATGGGAACAACACCATAGTCCACGTCCCTAGCTTTGACGCTTTCAAAGACCTCATCAAAGCTTTTGCATGGCTTAACCTCAACTGACTCGCCGAAAAAACTGTAAACCGCCATCTCGCTATAGGCGCCAAGCTCTCCCTGAAAAGCAATCCTCAACACAGATTCACCGCTTTACAATCTAGTATTTGACTGGAAGCCCGAATAAAATGCTTTACCTCAAAAACTGGAGGGATTGTTTTTTGTTATTTTAGTACGATTGCGTTGCTCATTCCGTGGCGTTTGCGTTCCAAGATTTGTTTTGCTTCAAGCCTGTCAAGGATTAGGCTGACTTTGGTTTTTGAGTAGCCGCTCCTGTCCACCAGCTGGCTTTGGAAGATGGTGCCTCCCTCCTCAATGATTAAGCTGACGATTCTGTTTTCGTCAGGGTTAGATATTTTCTCCAAAAGCCCGTTCCATCTGTCTTTCAGCGAGGAACCCTCAGTAACGGCAGGTTCCTTTCTATCAATCAGCCACAGGTATACTAAGCTTGAACCCATAACAAAACCTGCAACGCAAATCACAGTCATGTCAAAAGAGGTGTAGATTTCTGGAGTCATGGTCAACTCGATGACGCTGCCGTCAA
>PIXS01000198.1 GCA_003096255.1 Candidatus Bathyarchaeum sp.
GTGTCCCCGTAACGTTTGCTTACGTTCTGTATCTGTCCATTAGTTCCTGCTTTTTGCCGTTGTTCCATCCAGATACTGCCTGATAGTAGCCTGTTACTCTTGACCACCATTCGACTTTGTTGGAGCCACAGTAGGGGCATTGCTCATAAATGGGTGAAGTGACTTTTCCACAGCCGCTGCAGACAGTCAAGTCCTTGGTGTAGGCGTAGTAGCCGATGTTGCTCTGTGTAGTAATCTTCTTAGTCAGCTTATAGAGGGCTTCAGGGTCTGGAGAAGCGTCTCCCAGCCAGATGTGGAACATGTTTCCTCCATTCAGGAGCGGGAAGAACTTCTGCTCAAGGTTTATCCTGTCAAAGAGTCCCATATTGGCTTTCACGTCAACGTGAGTTCCGTTGCTGTAATAGACGGGAACATCCTTCTTCTGGTCAGCCAACAGGAACTTAGCCTGACCAACATCGCCTCTAACAAGCTTCTCTGCATTGTCCCTGTAACGGTCAGTGAGGAGATCGGCGATAGCAAACCTTTGGGCTGTAGACTCGGCTGGCGTCCTAGCCAAAGCAATCTTGTAGCCGCTCTGTGACTCCAGTTCTTTCTTGTGTTTCTGCATCTCCAGTATCAACTTGATCAGAAGCTTGACTGCTTCAGGGTCTTCGTGGAGCTGATATCCTGTGTGATACTGTGCCATCTCGTTTCCGCCCACAAAACCGATGGTGAAGGTTAGTTGATCAAAGTCCACGGCTTGTGTGCCCTTCTCATGAGTTCTTGGGTCCAGTGGTCGCTGGGTGGCGAAGGGTATCCTGTGGTTCTTGATGGCAAGGTCCATCCACTTCTTTTTGGCTTTGAACACTTGAAGAGCCAAATCCATGAGTCTGCGGCTTTCCTCAAAGAGCCGTTCGTCGTCTCCGTTGGCATTGTATGCCATTCTTGGAAGATTCAGGCTCGCAACCTGCCAGCTTCCCATGGTGAAGTGTTTTCCGTTGTCGAAGTTGAGTTTCTGATCGAAGTCTGCGCTGTCTTCAGGAGTTTCAACAAAACAGTACGCACAGCACTGGTAGCAGGAGACTCCTTTGCCGTAGCCCCTGTAGGAAGGCATCAGGTTGTCGAAGTATGGTTGACCAAACTTGGCTACAGCCTTGTGGACGTCAAGCCACACATCATCATATTCTGGTTTGAAGAACTCTGGACTCAAGGAGTTCTCTAGTTTCGGAAAGTTGAAGGGTTTTCCCCAGTAATCGCCTTTGAGAGCCACGTCATAGAGGGCTTTGAACATGGTGCGGACTTCGTCCTCGTATGTGCCGTAGACGTCAGGTCCAACATGTCCACGCATTACAACAGGAACATTCTTCCACAGGTCAGGAACTCCAGGCTGCACCTGAATGTTACTGAAAACCAGCTGACCGCCCCTAGCCACGTAAGCTTGAGTGTACTCAAAGAACATCATCTGCATAAGCTGCCTGATTTTCTCGTAGGGTAAGCCCCTAACGTACGGCGCAAGGAAAACCAGAAAGTTGTAGAATCCCTCACCGCCAGCAAAGTTAGTTTGAGCAGAAGCCAGTATCTTTGCTGTGTGAAGAATCGCCACCTCCGCATGTTTGGCTGGACCCGCAATGCTTGTTCTTGTGCCAAGACCGTCAGGCATCAGCCCGTAGTAGAGGAAGTAACGGAGGTCCCAGTCTTGGCAGAAGGGTCGGGTTCCAAAGTATTCAAGGTCGTGAATGTGAAGGTCTCCGGACAGGTGGGCGTCAGCGATTTTTGGTGGCATAAGAAGCAGGTATTCTTCTCCTGATACCCAGTCTGCCTTTCTTTTGTGGGCTGTTTCAGGGTTCGGCTGAAGGTTCGCGTTTTCTTTTGCCTTGTAGCCTGTGCCCATGTCGATTTTGTAGGCGTCATAGACGGGAGCGCCTACTCGAGTCAAAATGTTCCTGTAAAGAGCGAATTCAGGTCTCTGGGCGGACCTAGCTAACAGGATATTGTTTACTAGTTCCCTGATTAGGGGTCCGCTGATGAACTTGAGATTCAGGTCAAAAACTTTCTGTTCTACCTCAAAGGCAATGTCTTCAGCATCTTGCCTGCTTATGGCGTTTGTGTCATAGAATTCTTCTGCCAGTTTTGTTTCAGTCAGGAGCTGTTCTACAATGTTGTTTCTACTCCAAGGCACCATGAAGCCGTCGGTGCCTCTAACCATGGGGCGAAGCTTCTGAATAATCTCTGTCATTTACATTGCCTCAAATTTTTTGGAAATTGTGGGGTTAATTAAGCCGTTGGCTTCGAATATCTGGCTGTCAGTGTACACTATTCCATCAACTTCTAGGGCTGGCGCAGCCATGACAACAAAGTTTCTCATAACTAGGTCAGTCATTACATCAGAATCTTCCAGATTTCTTTCTACAAAAGTTGTGTTCTTGTTCTTCAACCATTTTTTCAGCATGTCACATCGGGTGCATCCGCTGGTTGTGTAGACTACAACGTCGTTTGCTGCGGAATGCGCAGGAGTGCTGCCGAAATCTTCTGAAAAGCCCATGAAAATTACCTCTCTTTTAATCGACGAGATAAGATGTTAGGTATAGGTATGCTTATTTAATTTTTTAGGTGTAATGGTATAAAATTCTGTATAAACGCCCAATCAAATTAACATTTAGCTTTCCAGCCATATTTGGTAGATATAAGCCAGCAACAGAAACCGATGAATCAGTAGTGACTAAGATGTGTTTTTGCTATAAATAGGGGTCAAACCTGCAGAACAGCCAAACACAAAAGTCTTGGTTACACGCGACTGAAGGACTGAAGCATGTTAACGGACCCGCAAGAGGGGCATTTCTCTAGTTTTCCGTAGTAAATCTGCTGGCAACTCGCACAATAGGCAATGTTCCGATTAAACACATAAAGCCCGACTCCATTGCTTCCAGTAATCTCTCGTGTGATAGACAGCAACTCATCAGGCTTCTGAGGTTCATCAGCAAGGGGTAACACCGCCAAGTGACCGCCTGAAGTCAAACTGTGGAACCGTTCCTCAACTCTTATACGGTCTTTCCAAGAAACGTCAAGGTTCAGAGGCAAAGCAACCAAGTCAGTGTAAAAGGGCTTTTCCCGGGTACCTTGGGCGCGAACCTTTGCCCAACCATAGCTTTCCGCATCCAGTTCTGCGAGACGTTTTGCAGCATCAGGAGCAGACACCATAGCCAAGGCGGCTCGGGTCTCAGGCTTCTTTGAATAGCGCTTGATTTCGCTGGAGAGGTAGGCTACAGTTTTTTTGGCAAAATCTAATGTTTCGCCGTCCAGTTTCAGGGGCTTGTCGAAGAAGGCTTTGATGGTTTCGTTTAAGCCAACGAAGCTGACTAGGCGAGCGGCGTTTTCGATTCTGAAGTATTGGTCGCCGTCAGTTTTCTGCATCAGGAAGGGCAGCATATGTTCTCTTTCTCGCTGTTTTATTGTGCGGTATTTGATGTCCAGCGCCCGCAACGCCATCTCCAGCTGGTCATCTAGGATACGGAAGAAGTTGGTTTCTTTGCCTTCTGCCTCATACATGACTCTGGGCAGGTTAATTACCACGGTGTCCACGCTTCCTGTCTGGAGGGTGTCCAGTTCCCAGTCGTCTCTCCAGTCAGATGCTAACCTGAAACCTGTTGAGGTATAAGACGCAGCCACCTGCTCAGGGGGACAGAGGTTAGCAAAGTAGGGAAGTCCTGTTTCTGCCGCCAGTTTATGAGATTCAAAGAGAAGATTTGAGCAGTCAGGGTCTTTGAGGACTTCAGGGCGTATCTTGATTATCAGGCGCGGATTTAAAACAGGTTTATGCTTGTCATCTGCAAACATGACTTCGAGGATTAGGGAGGCTAGGCGGCGGCTTTCATCAGTAAAGTCTCCGTAGCAGCCGACAGTTTTTCCTTCTGGTCCGATTGCTTCCTTCTCTTTCAGAAAGTCGGGGACAACGAATTCTATTCCAAAGGAAGCCCCAACTGAGCTTCCGCTCGAGAGGGGATGATTCAGGTTAGAGACAAAGAGACGCAAGGCTTCTCTGACGCGTTCCTCTGAAAGTTTCTGGCTAAAGGGCGCCAAAAAGATGTTAAAAAAGTCCAGGGTCTGCTCTCCAGAAGTTTCTACAGCAGCAATATTCAGGACGTTAGAGGCGGTTATGAGGGCGGCTTCAAGATTTTTAGGTGTAGAATAAGAGGGCTCTTGAAGATTCGCGCTTCTGCGGCTCAGTCCATTTTGAAGGAAAAAGCGGAGGTCATGCATGAACTGACCAGGCTTCAGAACCCATGTGCCAAGATGCTTGAGGTGTAGACCTCCAGAAAGGTGAGCATCAGCAATGTCTCGGGGAAGAACGTTAAGGAGAGTGTATTCTTCCATAACCGCGTCGGCAGCTGCCTTGTGGATAGCTTCTGCACCTTGTGCTCTGGCGCCAGTTGAAGCTATCAGCTGGTTAACGTCATAAACGGGTAGCCCCAGACGCGTGAGTTTGTGGCGGTACTCTTCCAGACCCTTCTCAACTAGGATGGCGTTGACCATTTCGCGGATTAGGGGCGCGGTCAAGTATTTTGTTTTGAATTCTAGTAGCCGTTTTTCTGTTTCTCTGGCAATTTTTTGGGCTTGGAAGACTGGAACGCTTGCCTCCTTGACAAGGGCTTCAACAATTTTGTTTCTGTCAAACTCTTCCATTGCCAGGCGGCTGGTTCTGACAAAAATTTTTTTTCTTTGGAGGAACTGTTGCTGGATGTCTTCTGTGAAGCTGATCATGGTTTTGCCGAGGTCTGTGAGGCGGTATTCTTTGTTGTCTACGTCGGGTTCTATGAGGTCTGCGCTTAGGAGATATTTGAGGTGGTATGCAAATCTTCCTGCGTCTCTGCTTGGGTTAAGTTTCAGGACCTTCATCAGGTCGGTGTAGGATTGGGGCCCTTTCTCTACAACGGCGGTCAGGAGTTGCATGCGCAGCGAGGCGGATGCAGCCTTTAGAACTTTTAGACCTGATTTCCGTCTCCGCCTTGGCATACATGAATCACCATATATCCTGCTATTACAGCAGTCTAGTTTAAAAAATTAAAGTATCCTATAAAAATCTGTAACATAAAAACAGAGCATGTTTGAAGGATAATAAGGACGTGACATGCTAAAACGTAATTTAGTCAAAGAGAAAGTTACCAGAACTTCATGTAATACAAAAAATGGTAAATATCAGGTCCAAAAATAAGACAGCACATTGTTTCAGAGGAAGGACATCATGAGAACACGAGTCACTAAACCATCCTTGGCTGCAGTTTTAGTTCTGGTTTTGGCTACAACAGCACTTATATCGGCGTCGCCAGCCGTTCAAGCATTGACTCTGGACACCACAAACAAAGTGGCGCTTACAGGAAGCACAGTTAATGCGAATGTTACAGTGGGCGTAAAAGCTGGAGACTGGATGGAATACAACGTTACTTACATGGGAGCCAGTGACCCTCCACAGGAGTTCCCAAACTGGTTCAGATTCCGCATCACAGACGTTCAAGATACAAACATAACCGCCGAAATGACGTTTGAAGCATTAGACGGACAAATCAGCACCCACAGCAACACTTACGACCTTAAAATTGGGGTTCTGAACCTCCTTGTTGTTCCAGCAGGACTTACCTACGCTGACATATTCTATCACCAAGACCATGGAAACATAACAATCGCTGGAACCGAGTCAGCCACTTATGCAGGTATAACAAGAGTTGCTTTTTACGCAATATTTGACGAAAAAGAGGTTAATTGGGACAAGGCTACAGGCATTTTTCTGCAATCAGAACAGGTTTTGAACGAAACAGATGTTGCACAGAAGGTTACCCTATCAGCAACAAGCCTGTGGTATGATCCAAGTACGGCTCCTGACAATTCTGAGCTTGATCAAATGGTGTTTTATGCCAAAGTAATAGTGGTGATTGCGGTTGTGGCAATCATAGCTTTTCTGCTATTACGAACACTGAAGAAAAGGGGAAAATAGCCCTTTTAGGCTACCTGGGTATGGGTTGGGCGACATTGATTTCTCCTGTGTCAGCCCATAATCCTACTCCAATACTTCTAACCTGTTCAGGGTATTCTCTATCCAGAGGGATAGTAACGAACCAATAAGGTATCAACGTTAGAGGCTCTTCTCTTACATGGGGCCATAATTCGGCTGTCGCTTTATCTTCCTCTAAAAGGAAATCGCTTATTGTTTGACCGTTTGCTGTCCATGTGAAGTTCTGCGCATATTCCAATGCAATATCTATGGCTTCTTCCTTTGACAGGTTGACTTGTGTGCTGCCTATATTGAAAAGAAGCCAGCCGTCACTGAGGGACTCCAAAAAGCCATATTCGTCAAAGCTTAAGACTACGCTTTTTGCTTGATAGTCAATGTTATTGGATGTGTAAAAGAACTCGATTTTAGGTTCACTTTCCCCACTTCGGACAAGCTTAATGTTACCCGATGTTTTCACAAAATTTCCATCGGTTTCAATTGTGTCCAGCATGCTTATCATTGGTCCCAAATATGAAGCTCCAGAATACTGCTGATACCTTTCAAGAATGTCCTTAGCTGCATCAACAGTTCGGGTAGGCAGTAGCTCAGAGTAGTAGGGTGTACCTTCATTCACTTTCAAGGAGTAGCTGGAAAGACTGGCATTTCTGAATCTAAAAGTTACATCGACCTTGCTGCTATCATAGGCAAGGGCCCACTTCGTAATCTCCTCGACGATGCCGCCCAAATCATCGCGGTACTCCACAGTGGCACTCTCTATAGTTGATACATATTTCGTTAAATCGAGATAAACTACATCTCTCAGAAAGGCAACTGCTGTAGTTGGGGAGGTACCCCAAGACATCAGCCGCTGATTCTCAATTGATAACTGTTCTTTGTCTGCTTCAAGCTGCGCAACAACTTCGGACAGTTGTTTATAGTCTGAAGAAAGCTGATTAAGCGAAACGTATTGGGTAACGGATATAGCCGAGGAAACAAGGATGCCAACCATCAAAACTGCAAAAATGGCTTTCCAGGTTAGGGGCATCTTTATGCGCCGTTGCTGGGCTTCTGGGGGCTCTTCTACGCCCCTCATTGTACAAACAGCCGCGTCTCCGAGGGGGGAGAGCTTGTATCTTCCGTCATCCAGTTTTGTTAAGAGTTCTCCGAGGTTTTCAAGGTGATAGGTCAGATGGGAGCTGGAGATTCCAAGGGTCTCTAGGATTGTTGAGAAGTTTCTTGGCTTCTCTGCGAGCAGCCTGAGGATTTTTCGGCGGGCGGGATGACTTAAAGACGAAAACATAAGTGAATAGGGCTCTTCCTCTTTCGAATTGGGCAAGGGGTAACCACCAAACCAATAATGTATATGCAAGAACAGAAAAGGTTTGTTACTCAAGAAAATTTGACTAGAGAATTGTCTGTTAGGTCAAGGTTTCTTGACAAAAACGTTTTTCATAATAATTGTTTGAAGGGCGTACTGGTGAAGCAAGTGAGGAACAGAAAGTCAGTTTTCATTCTGTTGATGATTTTTTGTTCTGTTTGGGTAGGAGTTTTGAATACTGGGACAGCTAAATCAGAGGATACAACAGATTCAGGTTTTGTTCTTTCTCAGATTGAATACACGAATGTGACAGCTCATACTGGAAACATCGTTCTTGACGGCAATGATGTGATGCTCATTAAGGACGCAAAGTTCGAGTTGAACGGAAGTTTGCTGATGAAGGGCGATTCAACTTTGATTCTTGACAATGCTGAATTGTATCCAGCTTTTGGTCGATGGCAGGAATCATACGAGTTGCATGACAACGCAAAACTAGTAATGAAAAGAGGCTCATCAATCGGCAGCGGGATTTTTAATTTCAGACTTTACGACACTTCACTGTTGGATGTCACCAACTCGAAGGTAGAGAAATCGGTAGAGGGA
>PIXS01000199.1 GCA_003096255.1 Candidatus Bathyarchaeum sp.
CGGAACGTGAAGAGCAAAATAGGCAGGGCGATCATGTACGGTAATGTTTCCAAGACCCATGTAAGTCGTGTATCGTGAGGTGAGATTCCCGACCAAATCCAGACTGCTAAAGTTATCAGCAACAATACCAATGGATACCTGGTTGACGACGTGTAGTGTATCATTATACATTCCTTTTACGTTTAGTCTGAAGTCAAAAGACATTTCACCATTCTCTTAAAATCTTCCAATGGCAATACTGTCACTCTATTTACCTTCTCTCACTTGTTCTCTTGAAAGCAAGGCTTTTTCAATCCTATGTCTCATTTCTCAGCGGCATTGCTGAGAATGAAGTCTCCTAGTAGAAACCCCATCTTTTGGGGGAGACTACGGTCTGTGCCTCCAAAGCTATAGGCCGATCCCAAGGCGTTTGGAGCCCCGATTAATTCCCTTTCTGCAATCACCAAACCATCAGCATCTGTAAGTTTAATGTTCATATTCATATTGGAACGTCCTGCAAATGCTCCGGCGAAAAAACGAGCAGCTCCGCCCACAATCCTTAAACTCGTAAGAGTAGCATCCACAAACATCGTCGGCCCATCATAGTTTTCTCCGCTATCTTTCTCGACTCTTTTAAAAACAGACTTCATCTCCAAATAACCGATAGCGCTTCTCCTACACTCCAAAAGTGGGCCTTCAGGAGCTGTAACGTTAGGGGCTGCCTTAAAAGACCTAAATACGACATTTTCGTACTTCAGATTTTGTTTAACTTCGGAAATTGATACCTGCTTAACAGGAGTTTTAACAGCACAAGCGGTAAAAGAGAAGACACAGAAAACCAGAAAAATAAATACATTCACTTTCATCTTGCAAAAGAAATTCATTCAGGGCCCCTTTCTTTCCTGAGAATTAATGCTGACATTCGCTTTGGGAGAGTTCAAAACGCTTGCCGCCATGATGGAACCGTGTTCGGTGAAGGCACGGGGGAGACAGGAGAGAATTTCAAGTTTTTGAGGTGGTCACAATTTGTTACCACCTCTTGCTTCTCCTCCTTGGTCAGTCGGAACATGAAATCAGGAGGAAAGCGGTCGGCGTTGCGGCGAACACGCTGATTTAGGGCTTTAGTGAAAATGTCTAATTTCAAGGCACGATCCCTTTGCTTTATAAAATCGCAAGGCGATTTTATTCTGTGAACCGTCCTGTGAATTTACCCGCCTGAGGAGGACTGGCCACCTCTAGTTTAGACTCGCATGAGAGGTCTGTTCCGCCAGAGCTATAAAGAAGACGGATGTGTGGGGGTTGAAGGGTCAAGACTCCAGGCTACCCAATTGGGCTTTGTTGGCGACTGTCAATAAGAAGTGTTCAATCTCATGGGTGAGTCGCTCCTGTAATCCTTGCTCCCCATGCTTTGGCCAAGGTTGTTCTCTAATGCGCTTTACTGAATACCGTGCAGGCTGAAGAGTTGGCTTGCGACCATTGTGATACAGTTGCCAAAGTGCTTCATGAAGTCTCCTAAGGAAAATTAAAAATTTCTGCATCTCTCGAATGTTAGTTTTACCAAAAAGAACATGTTCTTCCTCTTTCGCAGAGATCACCTTATGGGCAAAAATTTTATGTCTAATGTCGCGGTAGTTGCTTTCATAAATCTTACGTCTCTTGGCAATATGACGTCTGAGTCGACGAAAATCTTCTGCATTAGGTACATAAACATCACGAAGATACGCGTCGATCCATTCATCAGCATTCTCGCTATCCCGACGCTTACGTCCAGCCAGCGATTCTTTTGAAAAAATACCCATATTCGATTGTGCAATCTTAATGAGTCTATCAACGTTGTGCCTCGAATTCTGGTCAAAGACCCTGCCGAGAGCAATGAAAGTACTGGTTTGTAATGCACCAAGAGTTGTGTTCCAAAATAGAGGTGCTGTGTTTAATAATCGATAAACTTTTTTATGATCTCCAGCGACGGCATGGATAGAAAGAAAAGAATAGAAGAACTGAATAGCCGACTCAGACTCAGTACGGAAAACTTCCAGTTCTTTAACAAAAATATTTTCAGGTTTATTCATTTTTTAACGATTTGGTCACCGGCGCTAGGTTTCGAGCGTCCGGTGCACTAAAAAGGTAGACATTGCGTTCATTCTCGGGCAAGCGTATGTCACGCCTATCTAAGGTAATAAATCTGCGTATTCCCAATTGAATCCCAGATTGGACCGAGTAAATTCTCAATAACGGCCTTCGCATTGTCGTACACGTCGTCGTAAGTCATAACTCTCAGCTTTGGATGCTCATTTTCCATCGCTCTGAGTTTCCTCCGGTTCTCGTGTGATAGCGAGTGAGATCGACCGATCACAATCAGACCTCGTGGATTAGCTGAAATGCCGGTCAATCCGAGCTCATATTGCACTGTCCTCAAGTTGTCTTCGAGATATCGCTTCCAGTCTGTAATTTGGCCTCTCGCCACATTAAGTTCAGCGTTAGAGTGGCCGTCTTTGCGAAAGAGATCATAAGTGGATTTTTCTAGTTCAACGAGAAGATAGTCCGATGTGGCATCTTGAAAGACAAAATCGGTTTTCTTCGCACCAAGTTCAAGCTTTGGCCACATCTTCGTTTGTGTTGGACACAGAAGAGCTGGGTGATCCCGCAGAAAAACCTGGAGGACCTCTTCCCTATCGGGCTTAGAATCGAGAAGGGTCTTGAATTCTCTGAGGAGATCTGTATACACCTTGCGTGCCGCTGCGTGCGGGTCCAATGACTGGAAATACGATTCTCGAATCTGTCGAGTTACAACTGCAGCCAAAATGTCGTTCTCCGCCCATGTCGGGGCATACTCCGGCTTCCAGTGGTCTAAATCCGTATAAGGGTATATTTCAATACATTCCCATCCCACTGGTAAACGGAGTTCGCTTCGGGTGAGAAAGCGTTGTCCTTTCCCGAATTGTTCTCCTTCTCCGACTATTTCACCCACAAGTCCGATCTCTAGCATGTTCCGAACTGACGAAAGGCAGAAAGGTTTGTGAGGTGGACGTGGAATGTGCTCCGGACGTTCTATTACAACGTCAAAGCCGATTCGTATAGAGAGAAGCTCCTTATCGTGATTTTTATCTTGGTTGCCTGCGAAAAGCTTGATCTCAGTTCCGGTCTTGTCAACGGTTGATGTGAATTGTCGACTCGGATGACACTGTATCAAGTTCTGTGAGAGCATCGCCGCGACTTGCGGAAGATCCTCTGACATCCATCCAGATAAGATTTTAGAGGACTCCAATTTCCTCTCGAAGCGAATAACAGCGCCACCGGCACAGCAAGCAATCATTATGTTGCCGGGATCAGCAAGGTATGTTGGGACAAATTCCATCAAATGCGAATACTTTTTACTTAATAGGCTTTTCGCAGCTTCTCTGTATTCACGAACAACTTTCCCCATGATGTCGATAGTGTTCCGTTGATCTTGCGTAAGTGTAGACGTGCCATCGTCAGCGTCATCAATTATTTGCATCGGTTTGTTGCCAACGAAGGATATTTGGCCTTTCTTTATTATATCAGCCATGGGTGCACCTTATCCAGAGCTCTAACTTTGAATTAGACTGCCGAAATAACGTGTTATAATAATTCATTATCGCAGTCTATTTAAGTTAAATAGCAAAATTACCATTAAGCACTCTCCAGGAAGCGTATTTAACGGCGAATCTGTAATATAAATGCCAGTAACTTCAAAAATTATTTTTGCAAGCCATAAACTCTGAAAAAGGGTTCTTGCATATCGCTACTGAAAATCATCTGACACTTGTCAAAAGCGTATGAATTTTCAAATAGAATGCGCCATATCAAAGGTTTTGCCGAATACGACTAAAAAAACCCAGTTCTCCGTACACAGAGAAATGGGGTTTTGTCTTTTCATGAGCTCTCCTGCCTTGGTCGTTTGAAAATCAAACGAGTCGTTCCTGGGTTCAGCGTTTAAAGTTCGCAGTCAGATTGGGAGCGTTAAAAAGAAACAGAGTTCA
>PIXS01000200.1 GCA_003096255.1 Candidatus Bathyarchaeum sp.
CATTCTAGGCGCAGGCGAGGACGGCAGCTGGCTTAGCGGCCAAACAGGGCTGGAAACAGGCAGTCCAAAACTAATAGAAAAAAACATGAAAGGAAAATGTAAGCCCTTTGAAGCAGAGGATTGGCCGCAAGTAGTTGTTGACGCTTTTGAGGTTATGTCAGAAAACCTTTGGGTTCCTTGTGCAACACTGATTATTGGTCTTCCAGGAGAAACGGATGAAGACCTTGATTTGACTATTGACCTTTTGACAGAACTGAAAGGGTTCAAGAGTTTGATTGTTCCCCTTTTTCTTGTTTCAATGGGTGGGCTAAAAAACAAAGTAGAATCCTTTGACGTTAACAAGATGACACCCAAACAGGCTGAACTTTTCCTAAAGTGTTGGGAACACAACATTGGGTGGGGACAGACGCTTATGGAGCAGTATTTTTTGACTAGGAGTGGTCCTCAAGGCTTGGCCCTCAGGTTCCTTTTTTCCTTTGGAAGTAGAGAAGCAATGAAACTTATTCAGAGATGTAAAAACGAGTACAACTACGACATAGCAAGCATGATGCATGACGAAAGAAACGGAAAAACAAGCGTTGGACCAGCTCCAATACGCTTCCTTTACAAAGTTCTACGCAAACACACATAAAGAATCCAAGTCTAGACAGAACAGAAAAGTTACCAGAACTTGCGTTTTAGGGACTTTTTTTCTGCTTCTGTGATTAACTCAAAAAACCTGTCTGAAAGAGCGTTTTCTGTTTCTAGGACCTCTTCTGCGTCACTGATTTTCATGTTTCGCCCTGAAAGAGAAACGGCAGCAGGTTTACCGTATTTAGAAACTAGTCTAGCCGTGCGCTGCGCTCTGTTGCTGATTTGTTGCTCAGCTTTGGTCAACTTTTCTCCTCTCTTGTCAAGCAGAGACTGAACATCAGACTCCCCAACCCGTATTACCCCCAAAGATGGAGAACCACATTTAGGGCACACAGGGCGGTCAGGCAGCTCACTCATTTGCATCATTTCTGAATAATCCCAGCATTTGGTGCAAACAAAAGTTCGAACCTCAGTAAGCAGCCGCGCTTTAGCTGACTCTACGAGGATGTGTTTCATTCGTTCGGGAGGAATCAAATCGGTTTTCATGCTAACTTTTTCCATTCCAGCCCTTGCAATAGGAGAAGCATCACCACCTGTTTCTAACTTAACAACTTTGATTGTGTCGTCCCGAACAGCAGCCAACACACTGACCAGCCCATCCAAATCCAAGTCTGTGCGGAAAAGCTCTTTCAAGGCTTCATCATATATTGCGGTGTCTTGGAAACTGTCCATGAGCTTACGAAGACTAACCCTGCTTAAGTCAACCCACTTTTGAATGGCACCAAACCTTCGAGCCACATGAAACATTCGCCTCTTGAAAAGTCCAGTTTTAACAGTAGACCGAATCATAATGTCCCGAATTTCGTGTTCAGCCATCAATTTCATGGAGTCAAAAAGCTGCAATATTTTGTCGGCATTTATTGCTCCTAGGGTGTTAACAAAAATTCGGTAAGGGTCATGCTGAACCACAACGCTGTATCCTGTTTGATCAGACAAAATGTGACCCATCAACTGAGCCAATGCCCTGTTAGCCAGCGACCCAAAGTTAGCTTGCAACAGCACAAAATCTTGCCAGTCTTCAACAAGAACCCGATTAGCTGTGGGAACCAAATATCCCATTTTTGTTTGCTCAACAGTTTCACTAATAGCACGCAAAACAGTATCGGAGTCAGCAGGATACTTCAAAGACAACTCTTGAGCAACCTCTGCGGCAGTTTTACCCTTTGAGATTCTGTCTTCAATTAACTCTCTAACTTGCCCTACCTCTTGGGCTACTGCAAAAGGAACCGGAATTTCTTCTCCGACCCAGCTTGGAATAGCACCAGTTGGGTCATCAGTTTGTTTCACGTGAAGTTGGTCACCAGAAACGCTTACTATTTTCCATGGTCGGCCCTGGATAACGAACTTAACACCAGGCTTTCCGTATTCAGCTACAAAGGCTTCGTCTAAAACTCCTAAGGCAGAATCCTGTCCTTCATCCACTACAAGAAACCTCTTTTCGGTGGGAATCATGGACAAATTATCAAAATAGTATTCATACAGCGCCTTTGTTATTCGAGGCTTAGCCACTGACTTTTGTTCTTCAAAAACTTGGGCAAATCTTGGAAAACGGCGATTCATGTAATCTAACACGTTGGCGATGTCGTCAACAGTGAGATCAGCGTAAGGAAAAGCCTTGGTGTAAAGTTCTTGAATTTCAGTGAAGTTCCAGTAGTTTTGTTTCATCAGCAAGCCTGCAATCTGGTGAGTAAGAACATCGAAAGGTTTTGGGGGCACCTGCAGTGGTTCTAGTTCTTCGTTGATCGTTTTTCGGGCGATAACCATGGCTTCCAAAGTGTCATCTGAATCCATGGTAATTATGACACCTTTTGGAGTGCGACCAATACTGTGTCCGCTTCTGCCAATTCGCTGAATCAGCCGCGTAACTTGCCTTGGACTCATGTACTGAATAACCATGTCAATGCGTCCAATATCGATTCCCAACTCTAAAGACGACGTTGCTACCAGCCCTCTTAACTCGCCGTTCTTTAATCCTCGTTCAGCTGCGAGTCGAGAAGGTTTAGCCAAGGAGCCGTGATGAATTGAAACAGGTAATTTTTTGTCCCAGACCTTGAATCGGCTTGCCAAAACTTCCGAAATAGAACGCGTATTTGTGAAGAGAAGAACAGAATTGTGGGCTTCAAAGTATTTCCTAATAATGCGGAGACGTGCCGCAACCTCAGGATGAGTAAACAAAGACGCCGCCAACTCATGGTCTTCCTGTGTAGGATGTGGATAGATTATTTTCAAATCCAGTTGCCGGGCAAGGGTAACAGGCAGTATCTCGACGTCACGATTAGAACCAACAAGAAACTGGGCTACCTTGTTTGGACTGCCAATGGTTGCTGATAAACCGATGCACTGAAAGTCTTTTCCAGTTACCCATCGTAGCCGCTCAAGAGCCAAAGACAGCTGGCTTCCCCGCTTGCTGTCAGCCATTTCATGAACTTCATCAACTATCACCCAGCGTACAAAACTAAGGTGCTGCCGCATTAGTCTCCCAGGCAAAATTGCCTGTAACGTTTCAGGTGTTGTAATCAGCATATCAGGAGGGCTTCTAGACTGCCGGGTTCTTTCTTTTGCGTCTGTGTCGCCGTGCCTAACAGCCAATTTGATGTCAAGATTGTTACACCACCACTCCAGCCTTTCAAGCATGTCACGGTTCAACGCCTTAAGGGGAGTTATATACAAGATTTTGATTCCACGCTCACGTTCAGGAGTTCTCAAAAGCATGTCAAGAACAGGAAGAACAGCAGACTCAGTCTTTCCAGTAGCAGTAGGAGAAATAACCAAAACATTCTTGCCCTCAAGAATCTTCGGAATCGCCTTTTCTTGGGTTTCAGTTGGAGTTTTGAATCCTTTCTCCTCAACCAGCCTTCGAACAGGTTTAACGAACCCTTCAAAAACGTTACTGGAATTATCTGGCAAAGTCGATGTGCCTCAGAGCCGAAAAAGTAAGCAATTTGGCCGTAAAAAAGCGTTTTGGAACACGCAACTTGTTTTTCAGATTAAAAAAACGGTTATCTAAGGGGTTATCACACGCGTCAAACGTCACGATGAAAGGCAAATCTTTTATTCATCATAAACAAAACATGTTTACGACATTATTGGAGGAAAAATAAAAAATGGTTAAGTGTAAAAACTGCGGAGCCGAAGTAGCTAGTCCCAGAAAAAGCTGGAAGATGGCAGGTCGACCAGACAAAGCAGGTAAAAAGACCGAGCTAACAATTGGACTTTTTGATTGCCCCAGCTGCAACAAATCCTTCAAAGTCGTTCTAAACAAGCAAAAGATCTAAGTGTGCTCCAGCCAAAGTCTGCGTTTCAGTAAACCCACCGAAAAACTACACAGTTTCAGAAATTTGAGTAGGTAGGATAATCAAGCACCTAAATTAAGGTCAAATTATCCTTACTTTTTTTGGCGTTAGGTTTTTATGTTCTATCATAGAGAGGAAACCTAAAACTTCTCAAGCGTATCGGAGTCAAGAGTTGTCATGAATTTGCGTGAGGTTCTCAAGAGGGATTACGTTCAGACTGCAGTGATGATAATTGGGGCAATAGTTGCTGTCTTAGTTTTCTGGTATGGACTAAGTTTTGTCATGGGAACAGGAA
>PIXS01000201.1 GCA_003096255.1 Candidatus Bathyarchaeum sp.
CATAGTTCCATGTGAAGAATTTGCCGTCAGCAATGATTCCACCTACACCAAAGGAGTAGAATGGATAAACAGTGTTACCTGTTTCTCCAGTGTATGGAGATTCGTAAACCGATTTTGCTTCGGCTTCATATTTCCAGACTATGCTTCCATCGTCCCAGTCAAAGGCGTAAACTCCGTCCATGGATTCTCTGAAAATCATTCCATAAGCCGACATCGTAGAGTAAGCACCAAAGCCTGCAGAGCCCCAAGGATAGTCCATTTTTTCGCTTTGCCACGCGAAGTCACCTGTTGCTAGGTCATATGCTTCGTAGTATCCTCTTGAAGATAGAATTGCGAGTTTTCCGTGGTCAACCAGGTTGCAGATTCCACTGTATTGTGGTTCGTCAATTGTTTGAGTCCACAACTCTTCACCCGTGTATAGGTCATATCCCGTCAGAGTCATTCCAACGTATGAACCTGCTTCCGTGAGTCCAGAAACTGAAGCTCCATAGCCTGCCGCAAAGTCTATGAGGCTTGGAAGGCTGCCCATTGCATAGCTTGTGTTACTGAGAACCCTGCTAGCTAAGTCTGTGCTTGTTCCTGCTGTGGTCCAGTTTATCAAACGGTATTCTGGGTGCGTCTGATTGCCTATGTTCTGTATACTCAAAACACATGGCATTGTTTCACGTGAGAATGCGTTTTGATAATATGTACCAGAGTCTAAAGGTGCAATAGAAGCGTTAAGAGTCATGTCACCTGACCATGGATCATACTTGTATAGGTGTCCGTTGATGATTTTGATGAGACTTACTGCAAAAGTTCCTGTTGCTTCGCCTTGTGATGGATCTGTTGTTGAGTATTCGATGGTGTCAGGTACATATGAAGTTGTCATTGGCCAGAAGCCCCACATCAATGTTGTAGTTACGAGAGCTTCCTTTTCCCAATACACTTCTCCAGTACGTAAGTCATAGCATCGCCACATTGTTTGTCCATCGGTTGCAACCTTTGTGTACGTGTCATAGCATCGTCCAGAATAGATGATGTCTGGCGAAGGAATTCCACTACTTAATCCACCGCCTGCACTGTTACCAAATTGTTTTGCCTGACCGCCAATCATGCCCGCGATTGCTTCTTGACGTTTCCACGCGATGTGTGCGCTGTCTGGTGCTTCGACCCATGGAGTAAACTTCTGATCAGGACTCCAAACTTTGGCAGTGTTAGGATACACTGTGTCCCAGTTTGGGTCTTCATATCCAACATAGCCAGTTCCAGGCCAGTTTCCTAGGGATGGCCACCAGTCTCTGTGCTCAACTTGTACTGGTCGAGTCCAGTAGTCATCGGTGATTCCTGGTTCAGGCCAAGGATACACAAGAGAATCTTGGACAACCAATGTTAGGTCTCCAGAAGTACTAGGATTGTAATATGCAGATTCAAGAGTAACAAGACCCATTTCCATGAATCCTCCTTCAACTAAAGCTCCAGGGAAGTATGTTCCTTGGAAGTCGAATCTGATTGTCCATTCACCTACTTCGCTTGCAATCCATTCGAACCGTGCTGTTGCGTCGGCTTTGTACGAGTTGATTAAGAATTCTGTTTCTTCTCCGCTGGGTGTTGTGATTGTTACTTTGTAATCTGGATGATATCGGGAAGCATGGGTTGCTGGCGAAGTCCAAAGGTTAACCAAAAAGGTTTCACCTACACCTACTGGATTAGGCCTAAAACTACAGTGGGCGGTAGTATCAATTGTAACAGACGGGTCAGCACCAGAAGGCAAGGGTCCAGCAACTGGTACTTCTCCCTCTTCTTCTTGAGCCACAACGGTCGCGCTTGACATCAACATAAAAGCAGATGTCAATAGTATAGCAATAATGATTGTAGCTGTAAATCTGGGTTTATTTATTGAAAAGTTCATTTTTTTCTCCTCTCATTTCTTTTTTCCTTTTTGTAGCTGAGTTTTGTTCGAATTCAGCAATCACAAAATGGGTCATCAGATACAAGAGTCACATAGTGCTTAACAGTGGAAAACCGGCAGAGAAATCAACGTGACGTTTGTAATGAAACCTGCATGAATTAATGAATTTTTTCTCCTCTTGAACATAACTTAACGTGTTTGTAGTTCCAATTGCTGGAAACGACCATCACTCATCAACGAGCGTGTATATAATTCGGTGAAAATATAAAGTTTTGCACTTTTCTTCGTTCACAAGTGATATTTGGAAACGATTTAAACATTTGAGGGTGTTAATGGTTGATTTTATGCTAAACTAAAGCAAAGTTCAAAAAAAACTAAAAAAAATAAAGAAAAAAGCAAGAAAATGTTTATCTTGCTCGGGATTGGACTCTAGGCTCTAGTAGTGTCCACAGCCAGTCAACGAATTCTCGCAGGTTTTTGGTTTGAATGTAAACTTCTCCTGGACCTTTTATTTCAGTTACTAGTCCCTCTCCGCCTAGAAGAGTTGATTTTAGGCCACCGAATTTTTTAACTTTGTAGTCACAGGTGTCGCTGAAGGCTACTAGATGGAAGTTGTCGACAATCAACTTTTTATCTGCTTCTAAGGTGTGTTTGTCTATAGCTCCAAAAGTGTTTATGAACAGTTTCCCTTCTCCTGAGGACTTTATCATAAACAAACCTTGCCCGAACAAACCCTTAGTGAAGCCTTGCCACTTGATGTCCAAGTCAACATTTTGCGTAGATGCAATATACGAAGAAGATTGGATGATGTAGCCTTTATTCTGGGCAATTTCGAGAGTTTCTATGTCGCCTACTGGAGCAGAAACAAAGGCAACTTCTCCAGGTTGGTTTTGTGCCGTGTAATCGTTAACGAAGAAGGATTGCCGTCCAAAAAGGGAGAGCCCCAAAGTTCCTAGGAAGCTTTTTTCTCGTTTGCGTGTTTTAACGTCTATGTTGGGTTCCATGTAGGTCATGGCTCCAGCTTCTGCTGTTACGGTTTCGTTAGGTTCCAGACCGACAACAAGCATGGAATATGATGGCTTGTACTTAATTTCGTAATTCATTTTCAATTCACCTTCTGAATGCGAGTAAAACTGTGTAGTGTTCCGATTTAAAATTATCCTGAACCGTAATCATATTGGAAGCAAAATTTTGTCTTAAAAAAGTAAGTACAGATTTTAGAACACCATGTTCTAAAGCATGGCACTATATTACGCAACCAACAGGTTTGTGTTGTAACAAAGGTGAATCAAAATGAACAAAATGGGCTTTGTAAGTCTGATAATAGTAGTGACTTGTTTCTTAACTGCAACAGCACTTGGAATGCAAAATGGAACCGTTCCTGAACAACCACAAGAAAAACCAGAACCACCAGAACTTGCACGAGATGCTGCACTCGATTACATTTTACAAACACACGCGGAACTTGTTACAGTTCAGCTCCCAACAGACTGGGAAATGGAAAACTTGACCCCTGGAATTCTTGGCGCATCCCATCTGCAGTTCACCAGCGGGGGATGGACAGTAACTGTGAGTTACGCAGTTGTGCTGGAACCCACATACTCAGTTGAAGTGAACCACACATGCGAAATAAATTTCCAATGGTCAGGAACAGTTAGTCAAAATGGGGCGGCTGTAGAAACTAGCTTTTCAGTAGCTTAGTAAAACTGGACTCAAAACTGGTTTTGTTTCTTTCTTTTTCCAGATTAAAAACCAACAACAACCAAAAATAACAGTTGTGAGCATCAAATTCTTATTATGCGGTTTTATTTTACGTTACGAAAGGTATTGGTTGAAGATGGTTCGAATAGCAGTTCTTGACCAAGAAAGATGCGAATCCAAACGTTGCGGTAGAGTATGTCATCGTTTTTGTCCACCAGTTAGAAACAACATTGAAACAATTGTGTTTGATGGCGACACACCCCAAATCGTTGAAAGCTTGTGTGTAGGATGCGGAATATGTGTCAGAAAATGCCCCTTCAAAGCCATTTCTATAGTTAACTTGGCAGACGAGCTGGAAACAGATTGCAGCCACAGGTTCGGACCAAACTCATTCAAACTGTTCAGGCTCCCAACACCATCACCCGGTGTAGTTCTTGGGCTTCTGGGACAGAACGGTATAGGAAAAACAACCGCCCTTCACGTTCTATCAGGAGAACTAAAACCCAACTTGGGCCAGTTTGACAATCCACCAGAATGGGCAGATTTGATTCAACATTTCCGGGGTTCAACTTTGCAAGACTATTTCCAGAAATTAAGTGAAGGAAAAATGAAGGTTGTTCACAAGCCCCAGTATGTAGACAAAATTTCACGGGTTGTTTCAGGCGAAGTGGGTCAGCTTCTTGAAAAAGTTGATGAACGAAACAAATTGAACGACCTCACGGAACAACTTCAGTTAAAGACCATCTGGAACAGAGACCTCAAAGTTTTGAGTGGAGGAGAACTCCAAAGAGTGGCAGTTGCGGCATCCATCTGTAGGGAAGCAGACGTCTATCTTTTTGACGAGCCCACAAGTTATCTAGACGTAAAACAGCGGCTTCAGGTAGCTAAAGCCATTCGAACACTAACACAGGACCAAAAAACGGTAATTGTTGCAGAGCACGACCTAGCAATTCTGGATTATCTGTCTGACCAAATATGCATCTTTTATGGTGACCCCGGAGTTTATGGTGTAGTTTCTCATGTTCACGGCGTAAGAGTAGGAATAAACATCTACCTCGAAGGATACATCCCAGACGAGAATGTGCGGTTCAGAAACGAGCCAATAATGTTTAATGTTAGACCCCCTGCTTCAGGAGGACTAACCGCAGGTGAAACCCTCCTAAAATGGAGTGAAATAACCAAATCCTTTAGCGGTTTCAATTTTAAATCAACACCCGGAGAGGTCAAAAGAGGAGAAGTTGTAGGCATATTCGGTCCAAACGGTATCGGAAAAACAACTTTTGTGAAGATGCTTGCAGGAATAGAAAAAGCAGACTCTGGAGAAACAACCGCAGATGACGACATGAAAATCAGTTACAAACCCCAGTACATCTCGCCAGAATATAATGGGACAGTAGAAGACCTGCTAAAAGAAACAGCAGACAAAGAGTTTGGAACTAGCTTGTATCGAAGCCAGATTTTGGAGCCTCTTAAGATTCCGTTTCTTTTTGAAAGAGACATCAACGAACTCAGCGGAGGGGAACTTCAAAGAGTTGCCATCGCAGCTTGCTTATCTCGAGAAGCTGAACTGTATTTGTTAGACGAGCCCAGCGCATACCTAGACGTTGAAGACAGGCTTTCCGCAGCCCGAACAATCCGAAAAGTAATCGAAAACAGGAAGGTAACCGCTTTCGTAGTAGAGCACGATGTAGTTGCACAGGACTTTATAGCCGACCGACTGATGATTTTCTCTGGTGAGCCAGGAATTCAGGGTTTTGCTAATCCTCCAACAGGCTTGCGAAAAGGAATGAACAGTTTCCTTGAAGATATGGCCATCACTTTTAGGAGAGACCCACAAACTAAACGTCCGCGAGTTAATAAAGAAGGGTCAAGGCTGGACAGAGAGCAGAAAGAGTTAGGCGAATATTATTACATGGGAATCGAAGAATAGCGAAAGTTAATCGTCTGTTCTTATTTTTTTCCAATTTTTCGTCTTACGACGCTGTGTTTTTGTTTTCGTCGTCTTAGACCTTTTACTGACAGATTTTTATCAAGTGAGGGCTCAACTTTTTTTTCAGCAACTACAGTTGCTGCTGATTTTTTCAATTTAAAGCCTCTTACATCATAATTTATTGCAAAGTAGTCATAAAAGATTGTTTGTAAAGGTTTCTTGACTAAATGCAAGTCACCAAAAAGATGAATGTCTAACCCACTTGCTGGATTACGCGTTTATTGTTGCTTTTCGTCTAGTTACGGCTAGGGTGTGACTTTGCTTAGTTGTTGGGTGTCGGTTTGGTTTAATGAATATACGTCGTACATCAGGGTGTCTGTTTGGTTCATGATCATGTCTTCAAGTTCGTGTATTTTATCGATTTGAGGAGAATTCTCGGTGTCAATTGTTTGTTCAAATATTGCAACTGTGTAGTTGACAACCACGCATGCTAGGAGTACTGCAGAAGTTACAAAAAGCAATGTTGCTACGGTTGTTTGCATTCCCTCTCACACAGCTAGTCTGAGAGGTTTTTTTGTATATTATCGGTTATTCTGGGAGTTTACTCATTCTTGATTCAAAACTATTCCCGTTTTTTATTTAGGTCAAAAAATAGACATGTCAAACAAAATCGAGTTCCCCCCGTTTAGAAGCAGAAAAAATAATATGGAGTATACGGTGTAATCAGAAAAAGGGCGGTATATTATGACTTCAGAGTGTTTTGAGTGCCTAGTCATGGACTGGGACCTGTTTTACAGTTTAGCTAAAAAAGTAGGAGACAAAATCAACAAGTCAAACTACAAACCTGACGTAATAGTGGGACTAGCAAGAGGTGGCTGGGTGCTAGCCCGAGTTCTTTGTGACTTTGTTGGAGTAAAAGACCTAGTTAGTCTAAAAGTTGAGCATTGGGGAGTCACAGCAACTCCAGATGGAACGGCCAAACTAAAAAACGAAATAAACGTGGATTTGAAAGGAAAAAACGTCCTAGTAGTGGATGACATCACAGACACTGGAGAAAGCATGCGCGTAGCAGTAGATTACATCAAAACTTTGGAACCCGCCGAAGTCAAAACAGCCAGCCTGCAACACTTAACATGCGCCAAGTTCAAGTCAGACTACGTGGGTGAAGAACGCGACTGGATTTGGGTAATATTTCCATGGAACTTCACAGAAGACATGTGTACCATAATTCCAAAGGTATGTACCCGTCTGAAAATAGGCCTTGAAAACGTTGATGCTTCACAACTAAAAAGTGAGCTGAAACAAAACTACTGCATCGACACAACAGAAGAAACAATAAACGACATTTTACAAGAAATCAAACGACGAAACGGCACACAAAAATAAACTGAGGGACAATCATCCTCAGTTTACATCAACGCGTCTTTGAGGGCTGAACCGCAGCCACATTCTCTTGTTTTTGGAATCTGTGGGATTGCTTCAAGGATTAGTTTTTTGAGGTTTTCGTTGTTTTCTCTGGCTTTTTCGATTACCTCTTTTGTAGAAACAGGGTTGTCAGCCCACACATCGTAGTCAGTAATTGTGGATATTGAAACATAACACAACTCAGCTTCTTTTGCCAAGATGCATTCAGGATAAAGGGTCATTCCTACTACGTCTGCTTTCCACATTTGGAAAAGTTTGGATTCTGCTCGGGTTGAAAATCTTGGGCCTTCAATGCACACGTAGGTTCCTGTTGTTTTGACGTCTAATCCAATTTTTTGGGCTTTTTCGATAAACAGTTGTCGTAGTTGTTCACAGAAGGGGTCTGCTGCTGATATGTGGCAAACCTGTCCACCTTCGTAGAAGGTGTCTAACCGTTTTTTTGTTCGGTCAATGAATTGGTCGGGAATTACAAAGGCTCCTGGACCATAGTCTTGGCGTAGGCTTCCTACTGCTGCTGACGCGATTATTCGTTTGACTCCAAGCTGTTTTAGTGCCCAAATGTTTGCGCGGTAGTTTACTTGATGAGGAGGAATCGTGTGGCTTTTGCCGTGACGAGCAATAAATGCTACTTTCACGTTTTTGTAGTTGCCAACAGAAACTAGGTCTGAGGTCGCACCAAAAGGAGTGAAAACTTTTATGTCTTTTACATCTTCAAAGCTTTCTTGGTCATATACTCCTGTTCCGCCTATGATTCCTATTTCTGCAGTTTCTGTTGTTGTCACATAATCACTTCCAAAGTTCTAAACCATATAACATCAAGAGTTTATTTAAAAATAGTGAGTGTCAACCACAGAATTTCAGCAGTCATACTAAACAGCGGCTACAATAACGCCAGTTAGCCATCTGGCAGAAATCAATGCACCTAAAGACAAAAACACGTTTGCTAGTATGTTAAGAACTGCATGAACCAAACATTGACTATCTAACAAATTGCAGGTTTCAAGGGCGAACGAGGACATGCTTGTTAAGGAACCACAAAACCCGATGGACATAAACAGCGTGTAGTTTGCGTTTAGATTCAGCAAAGGCGAAACAACAGAAAAGACACCCAAAATGAAGCTTCCAACGACGTTAACGATTAGAATGTTGATTGAAAGTCCTCCAAAGAGTATTGGTGCTTCAGTTATTCTGTAGCGTAAGCAGGCCCCGACAATTGCACCAACAGCTAAGAACACTAATTCGATTCCTTTCATTGTTCACAGGTCCAATTTCAGCCGATTGATTGTTGGGTTAGATTCTAATGTAGAAACAAGGTTGATAGATAAGTTTTCTGAGTCCTCTGAATTTGGGTTCGATGTTTGCTGTGCAATACGTAACAGTTATCTTTCTTTAGTAATGTTACATTATTTGGGTTGTAGAATTTTGACGAAAAACCTCAAATTGCTTATAGTGTATTATAGCCAAACCGGCAACACTGAGAAAATGGCCAGAGCAGTAGAAGAGGGCGCCAAGTCAGTTGTTGGAATTGAAGTAGAAGTGAAATATTTTGTTAAACCCGAAGAACTAGCAGAAGCAGATGCAATTATTCTTGGAATGCCTACGTATTATCACGACATTGGAGTGGACATGAAGAACTTGCTGGAAAAAGCTTCCAAAGAAGAAATTGACCTGAAAGGAAAAATTGGGGCAACCTTTGGTTCTTTTGGCTGGAGTGGAGAAGCACCCAACATGCTGTTAGAAATACTGAAAAACAGATTCCAAATGGATGTTGTCGAGCCTGCTGTACGAATAAAGTATAACCCCGATGCTAAAGCCTTAGATGAGTGCCGTAACTTGGGAAAAACTGTTGCTGAAAAAATGGTTAAAAACAGTTTGAAGTAACAGGCATTGGTAGCCCCCGTTTGTTTAATATATAGACGTAGGTAGATGTGCTGTACTAAACGGAGTCTATATAGATTCAATAGAGGCACATATACTATTTTCAAAAAATATTTAGATTAAGTAGTTTATATTGATAACCAGTAAAACCTAAAAAGGTAAAACAAGAGTGATTGATAATTTCAAGTTCGTGAAAGACTTATTATCACATTTTTTTGTTAAGAATGTACATAAGTTGGAGGTGAAAAAATGAGTATTGAATATGAGGCAAAACTTCCATTCAGCCCAAAAAAAGTATTCGCAGTTGTAATAATTGCA
>PIXS01000202.1 GCA_003096255.1 Candidatus Bathyarchaeum sp.
GCGCCTAGCCTCAAAACATATTTTTTTGTTTCTTTGCTGACAGTTAGGATTTTGTCTGCGTCTTTTAACACTGCTTTGCCGATGGCCATGTCATTTAGGTGTTCTAGGGTGGTCAGCACTGACTTGTAGTCTATGAACGTGTTGTGCTGTGTCACAATGAAGGGTTTGTTGTATTTTTTGGCAAGTTTTCCTGCCAAATAAGAAGACATGTAAACGTGACCATGAACATGAACTAAATCACATTCTTTGATTATTTTCGCAAACTGCTTGTATGCTTTTAGTGTAAGAATTGGATAAGGCACACCAAATTTTTCAGCCAGCTTAAAGCTTGAATATGGAAAAACTCTGATACCGTTCACAGGATTTTCTGTCTGCCCTTCTACTTTGCTCGTTAGAACATCGAAGGTGTAACCTGACTCAGTTAATCGACTGCTCTGCTCAAAGGATACCTTTTCTATACCTCCCATATGAGGCGGAAAAAAATGAGTGACGAGGCATATCCTAGGCATAGGTGCACGGTGGAGAACTGTAAATTTAACTATTTCGCACACCATTTTCTCGTAAACATATTCCATCCGTAAAACGAACATGAAATAACCAATGCAAAACATCTAAATTCTACAGACAAAATTAACGTAACAGACATGTCTACCCAAAAGCAAAGCGAAGTCCGTATAGGTCTGGAAGTCCACGCACAACTAACCAGCCTTAAAACTAAACTGTTCTGCGGTTGCCCCTCAGAATACAAGGGTAAAGACCCCAACTCAATGGTATGTCCAGTTTGTCTCGGAATGCCTGGCTCGCTTCCAGTTCTCAACGAAAAAGCAGTAGAATACGCAGTTATGGCTGCGTTAGCCCTGAACTGCAAAGTTTCAGAACAGATGTTCTTTTTCAGAAAGAACTATTACTACCCAGATTTGCCTAAAAACTTCCAGATATCACAGTATGATCAGGCAGGAGGTGTTCCTCTTGCGGTTGACGGACATCTTTGTATTGACATTGGAAATAATCAGAAGAAAATACGGATAGGCAGAGTTCACCTTGAAGAAGACCCAGGAAGACTGGTACACCAAGGCGCGATAGACACTTCGCCCTACACTTTGGTTGACTATAACCGCTCGGGAATAACGTTACTAGAGATGGTTACAGAACCTGACCTCTCGTCTCCAAAAGAAGCAAGAGTTTTCCTCCAGAAACTTCGATCAATCTTAGAGCATTTAGGAATTTTCTCAGGAAAACTAGAAGGCTCAATGCGATGTGACGCCAACATTTCATTAACAGGCGGAACGCGAGTAGAAGTGAAAAACATTTCTTCCTTCAAAGAGGTAGAACGTGCGTTAGGTTTCGAGATTATGCGGCAAAAAAACCTTGTGAAGAAGGGACTTTCGGTAAAACTTGAAACCCGACACTGGGATGAGGCTCGTAGGGTTACAATTTCTTTGCGTACCAAAGAAGAGGAACATGATTACAGGTATTTCCCTGAACCTGACCTTGTTCCCGTTGTTATTACTGACAAGTTCGTGGAAAATGCAAAGTCAAAGATGCCTGAGCTTCCTGAAGCCAGAATTTCCCGTTTTGTTGAGTCATACAGTTTACCCAGATATGATGCAGAAGTTTTGGTTAGCGACAAATCCATGGCAGACTTTTTTGAGAAAGCAGTTAAAATGTACGAGAACCCCAAAGAGGTCAGCAACTGGATGATGGGTGACCTTCTGCGCAATCTTAACGAAAACAATACTGAACTTTCGGAATCCAAGATAACGCCCAACCTCTTGATTGAAATGATTAAACTGATAGACGATGGTACCATAAGCGGTAAAATCGGCAAGCGAGTGTTGCCTGAAATTGTTTTGACAGGAAAGAAAGCTTCACAAATAATCAAAGAAAAAGGGCTAGTGAAGATATCTTCCCCTGACGAACTAGAAGGCATTGTAAAGAAAGTTTTCAGTGAGCACCCAAAGTGTGTTGAGGATGCGCTTGTTGACGAAGCAGCGGTTCACTTTTTGGTTGGCCAGTTAATGAGGGCAACTAGGGGTAAAGCAGACCCTCAGTTGGCTAACAAGCTGATTCATGAAAAACTGAAAGCCCATGAAGCTGAAGCAAGTAAGTAGAAGTTATTTTGGGCATTTTTTTGTAGGTTTCAGGTCATCTGTTGTTTGAGTTTCAGTTGCTTCTGTTACTTCAGTGGGTACTTTGCCTTCAAGAATGTTAATCAACGTTTTGAAGACGTAAAGTGCTACGCCTCTTTCAGGTCCGAACCCTGTTGTTGTGCCTAAAAGGCAGATTCCTTTCCAACCACGGTTTTTTGCTAACCCCAGAAGTAGACCTGTTGATCCAACTATTTTGCCTTCGCTGTAGATTTTTGCTCCTTTGTCAACGTGTTTTTGGGCGAGTTCTTGTGTTGTGGCTGAAATGAAGACGTCGTTTGCTGGGTTTGGTGTTGACAACCCTCCTAAGGTGACTATGAAGTTGCTTCCGTATTTTTCTACAAAATCCAAAATTTCGTCACAAATGTCGTAGTAGCCTAAGGTGTCTTCCATTGGAGGCTGTGAGTCTCCAGTCAAAATGATGTAATGGTTTTTTTCGGTTTTTGCAGCGTAGAACCTGTAACGTGGAGGAGTGCAGATTCCCTCTTTGTTCACTTTTACGTAATCTGGAAAGTAAGGAGCGTAAAGTTCAGCAAAAACTTTGGCACCCGTAGACTCGATGAGGTTTCTTGCAGCTATCATGCCTACGTTTCCTAAACCTGCGAGTCCTTCTACAAACACTGGTTTCTCTAGTTCTGGTTCGAATAGAATACGGAAATAGGGTTTATCCATGGGTTCACCAAACGTTACGACAATTATTCAAAGGTGGCTCTTTAGAGTTTCTTCAGTTAAAGGTCAGGTTTTTTGTTTCTGAATTGTGTGTTCTGTTCATAAGAGTAGGCAACTTGCAGCATCAAGTCTTCTCGAAGGTGAGGAGCCAAAATCTGCAACCCAACTGGAAGACCGTCTGTAAATCCGCATGGAACAGACATTGCAGGCAAACCAGCAAGGTTGGCGGACACCGTGTCTACGTCGCTCATGTAAAGGGCTAGAGGGTCTTCTATTTTTTCTCCGATTTTAAAAGCTGGAAAAGGCATTGTTGGACCTGCTAAAACGTCAAACTTTTTGAAGGCTGCTTCAAAGTCTTTTCGAATTAGGGTTCTAACTTTTAGAGCTTTCACGTAATATTTGCTGTAGTACCCCGCGGAAAGGGCATACGTTCCCAGTATTATTCGGCGTCTTACTTCTGCGCCGAAGCCTCCGCGCCTATCTTTTGAGTAAACAGTTGCCCAGTCGCCTTCATCTTTGTCTACACGGTAACCGTAACGCAAACCGTCATATCGTGCCAGATTTGAGCTCGCTTCAGACATAGCAACAATATAGTACGTTGCAAGAGACTGCTCAAGAGTAGGAAGCGAAGTTTCCTCATAGGTTGCGCCCAAGTCTTCAAGTTTTTGTATTGCATCCCAAACCTGCTTTTTCACACCTTCACTAGTGCCTTCTCCGATGAACTCTTTGGGCACACCAATTTTGAATCCTTTAACGTCGTTTTTCAGGATTTTTGTGTAATCCTTTTGTTCCACATTTACTGAAGTGCCGTCTTTAGAGTCATGACCTGCAATAACCGAAAGAAACAGGGCACAATCGTAAACGTCCTTTGCCATTGGACCAATCTGCTCAAGACTGTTGGCATAAGCGATTAACCCGTAACGGCTAACCAGACCATAAGTGGGTTTTATTCCAACAACAGAACAGTAGCTGGCAGGACAACGAATAGAACCACCCGTGTCAGTGCCTAAGGACAAGGTTGCCTCGTCAGTGGTGATGCAAGCTGCCCTGCCACCCGAAGAGCCTCCTGGAACCCGTGAAAGGTCCCATGGGTTGTGGGTCGGACCAAAGAAGCTGGTTTCAGTGGAAGAACCCATGGCAAATTCGTCCATGTTGGTTTTTCCAATAACTATTCCGTCTTCTTGCTTGATTCTGTCAATTACTTCTGCGTTGTAAGGAGGAACAAAATCCCTGAGCATCCTAGAAGAACAGGTTGTAGGAATTCCCTTTGTGCAGATTGCGTCCTTTATTGCTATGGACACACCTGCAAGTTTTCCAACAGGTTTTCCTTCAGATACCTTTTTGTCGATGTCTTTTGCTTTTTGGATGGCTTCTTTTTCCACAAGGGTAACGTAGGCGTTTATTTTGTCTTCATGTTTTTGGATTTGTTCAAAAACCGCCTGAACACACTCTTCTGCGGTGACTTCGTTGTTGAGGATTTTCTGGAGAGTTTCTTTTGCGGTTAATTCGTGTAGCTTTGGCATGCTGTCTGGTTCCTAAACAATTCTTGGGGCTTTGAAGAACTTTTTCTCTTTTTTAGGGGCGTTTTTCAGAGCTTCTTCAGGGGCTAGTGTTGGTTTTGTTTCGTCTTTTCTGAACACGTTTGTTAATTCCAAAACGTGGTTTGTGGGTTCAACCCCTGTTGTGTCTACTTCATCTATCTTCTTGAAGTAGTCCAGAATTCCGTTAAACTGTTCAGTGAAAAGAGTTTTCTCTTCCTCATCAAGGTTAATGTGAGCCAACCAAGCAACGTGTTCAACTTCTTTTTTTGACAGATGCTGCTCTTTCATGTTTAATCCTTCTTCACCATGAGTATTCGAGGCAGCCCGCAAGTAGACAAGCTCATCCTCTCTCGTCAAGCTCTACTCTAGAACACTTTGAACTCTTCTACACCACAAGCATACCTCAAAAAAATGCCTAGACCTTGCTCCCCTCACTGAAAACTGACAGATGACCTCTGTTTAGGGAAAAGATATATGGCGTATGAATAGAAAATACAGAAAAGTTTTATTACGATTAGTCAGAATCTGAATTGAGCACACGCAACTCGTTTCAAGGTTGAATATTAGCGTTCCCA
>PIXS01000203.1 GCA_003096255.1 Candidatus Bathyarchaeum sp.
AGTAACGTAGTTTTGCCTACTCCGTTGGGTCCAAGAATTGTTAACATTTGGTTTGCTCCAACAGTCATCTTAATGTCTTCTAATACAGCTGGTCCATTTTTGTAACAGAACTCTACATCTCTTAGTTTCAGTTTCATTTTCTGTACCCCCGAATTAGTATAGCAAGAAACAAGGGTCCACCCAAGAAAGAAGTTATAACACCCACAGGAAGAACAAGTGGAGAAATTATTGTACGCGCCAGAGTATCAGATATCAACAAAATCAGTGCCCCCACCAACACAGAGGCAGGAATAACGAAACGGTGGTCAGAACCAATCACCCGCCGAACCATGTGAGGAGCCAGCAAACCAACGAAACCGATAACGCCCATCAGGGAAACAATCAACGCGGCAACAAGGGAAGAGAGAACCATCCCCACAAGGATATGTCTGCTCACGTTCACGCCTAGGCTGCTTGCGGTGTCGATTCCCGCGTCGATGGCGTTGTAGTTCCAGCGGTTATAGATGAAGTATATGAGCACAGGTACAGACACCACCGTAATAAGAACAAGGTTATCCAATGTTATGCGGCTCAGGTCCCCAAAGGTCCAGTACACTATGGAAGCGAGTTGAATCTCGTTGGCGAAGTATTGGATTGCGGTGCGTGCTGCCGCAAAAACTGAGCCCATAACAACACCCGACAAAACGATAGCTTCGGGCGAAACACGGGTCAACCGTGTGAGAACAAGAACAACACCAGTAGATATCAAAGAGAAAACAAACGCACACAGGGTCACGGCGTATTGGTTGCTGATTACCACGGCGTCTTTGGTGTTGCTGAACATGTTTCCTGCGTCGAGAATTACAATTGCAAAGGCTGCTCCGAAGGCTGCGGCTTGGCTAAGTCCAAGGGTGTAAGGTTCGCTTAGAGGGTTTTTGAGGATACACTGCATGACGGTGCCTGCGACTGCCAGCATAGCGCCCGCGACTACAGCAACAAGGACGCGGGGAAAACGGATGCTCCAAGCTATTCCGTTCTGGTTGACTATCTGGTCAACTACTTCAGAGATAGGCAGGTTAGCGGAGCCGATAGATAGCGCCACTAAAACGGATATGACTAAAACAATGGCACAAACGGTTAGAAACATCACCTTTTTTCCGATATACTGAGAGTAATCGGGGGCTTCATTTTTTGTGTCAACAGCTGTGGTGGCGGTCAAATTATTTCGTGCTCCTTTTTGTGGAAGGTTTTCGTGCAAAAACTATCTCGGACAGTTCGTCAACAGGTACAATGTCCAAAATGTCTAGACCAGCGGCTTTCAAATGTTTGACATAAACGGCTAGGTTCACGATGTCCCGTGATGAGTGGGGTTTGCTGCCAAGTTTCTTTCCTTCAAAGGTTACAAAGTTCCATTCTAGGGTTTTTAGTGCTTTTTCCCTAGAGCTGTCTTTGAATCTGCGCAGCACCAAATCTCCTGTGGGATTTAATGCGTCTACAAGCTTTGGAATGAGTTCTGGGTCGCTGCAGCTTTGGTTGAAAGACGAAAAAATTGCGTCGTAGCCTCCCCTGATAGTGTCGGTGTAGAAGTCTCCAGAAATCACATTAACACGGTCTGCCGCGTATTCATCGATGTACTTGCACGTTACAGGAGTTATGTTTGGGCGGTCAAAGACAACTGCCTCAAGTTCAGGGTTAAGAGCAGTAAAAGCGATAGCGTAGAGTCCGTGTCCGCCGCCAACGTCAAGCAGTCTTCTCCAACGACATACTTTCAGGTACTTTGTTACTACTTTCATAACGTTAAAAACTGAACCAGCTTCTGCCCATTCTGCGATGCCGACTATCCAGTCATCATTGAACATGTCTTTTCGGTTTTTGGTGATTGGACCATCCTTGAGCAGGGTTTCCAGTTGGTTCCAGTGGTTGGCGCTGTTTTTCATGTTTTGGAGGGTGTGAACCATGCACCGAGGAGAAGAACGTTTCAGGTAGTTATCAGCTAGGGGTGAATTAACGTATGCGTCAGCCCTTTTTGTCAGCAAACCAAGTTCGACCAGTGCATCGCAAAACAGTTGGGTCATGATTTCTTGGTATCCCAGTTCTTTGGCGATTTCTTGGTAGGTTTTGGGAGTAACCGTGAAGTCAAACAGTGCGCTCTCCCATGCAGTCAGTATCAGATGATATCGTTTGAATCCGTCCAGCGAGTCCATAACTAACCTAGAAAAGGCTTTGGAACGAGGAAAAGGGGGATTTAGCAGGTTGTCGGCGTCTTTCATTGTTATTACTCCCATTTGCACCAAGTTTCAAGTTTTGTTGACATTGTGGGTTGCGCAAGTTGTACCTCAGCGTAGACTTACAGGTCCAAAGGGTGCGTAAAGTTCTGCCAATTCATCATAGCAGGATGCACCAACTAGGAAATCATAGATTTCGTCAGCTTTTTGTTCAGGGTCAACGTCCGAGAACTGGTCGGGATACAGGACTTTTCCAACGTAGTATGCGTCGCTTAGCACCATGCCGTAGTTTAGGTGGTACCAGTTGTAGCCTATCAGCCCGTATGTGCAGTTGTTTTTGATTGCATCCAAGCTTCCGTATACGTCTGCGTGGGCTACCACATCTTCTTGGCACAGGCTTAAGCCGTAGTAGTCAATGAATATGATGTCGGGGTTGAGACTAGGAATGATTTCGGCATCTATGCTTACTACCGAGGTGGAGCCGTCAACCATCTCGTCAGTTATTACGTTCTTTGAGTTGGTTAACGTGAAGGGAGCATAGTATGCATTAGTTGAAACTATTCCATGTTTTCCACCTGCAGAAAGCCCACCAATGTACACGGACAACTTTTCTGAGTCAGGTATGTCTGAGGTTCGGCTGTCAAGGTCGTCGATTATGTCGCTGAAGTAGTTGATGACTTCGGTAGCTCGGTCTTCCTTGTGCAATACTTCACCGACAAGAGTAAGCCCATCATAGAATGTCTGAATTTCTTCAGGAGTGTCTAAGCCACCATAAACGATACAAACAACAGGTATTCCTGTTTGCTCTTGTATAGCGTCAAAGTCTGGGCTTCTTGCATCTGAGCAAAATATTACATCAGGATTTTCTGCAGCAATAAGTTCAGCGTCCCCACCATGACCTGGACCAATTACAGGCAACGAAGCGTATTCAGGGTGTGCCATAGCGTAGGGTCGTCCAGTAGGGTCGCTTTCAAACTCTTCAACCCCGCATATCAGGTCGGCGGCGTCCATGTAAGTGAGCACCCGCAAACAACCGGAGCATACTGCAACGACCCTGTTGATTTCAGTGGGAACCGTTACGGTGCGACCAGCCATGTCTACGATTTCTCGGGTTTCAGGTTCCTGTTCTTGATTGCCTGAAAGATCAGGGTTAAGGGCAACTGCGATTGCGGCAACTAAAACAACAGCCACAACTGCAATTACGGCTATTAGGTGTGTTTTTTTTACCATTTTATTTTTGACTCCTTTGTGAAGTTTGAATTACAAAATTTGTTACATCATCTAATCCAGACGCGGTTGCGTCTAGTTCTTCGCCGCTTAGGCCTTTTTCTTGGATTTCAGAACTAAAGGGGATTTGAGCAATTACCTGCGTTTCTCCTAGTTTTTGTATCATGGCGCAGGCAAGTTGGTCATTGATTTTGTTGAGGATAAAGTAGACAGATTTGTTTGCTTCTCCCACCATTGCAGCGGTTTTCTTGGATAGTTTAATGGACTCGTACGAGGGGTCCAAAACCATCAAAACGACATCAACCCCAACTGCTACACCTC
>PIXS01000204.1 GCA_003096255.1 Candidatus Bathyarchaeum sp.
AGAGGATGTCTCCAGTGTACATGTCAAGCCCGAGTACTTCGCCTTGGTTAAAGCAGATAACTGCAACCCCTTCGTCCGCAACTGTTGTTCGTGGACTGTAAGGAGCGTTCTCGAAGTATCGTTCCCAAAGCACCTGTCCGGTAGTTAGGCTGACACCTACTGCCTGTCCTCCCCAAACTGCGTTATCGAAGAATCGCCTAGTAACAACAGTAATGCCAGTATCCAAGTCTGCAGTGCCTAATCTGCCATACCAGTTCCATTTACTGGCTTCTGGATATGCAGAACCTCTGAAGCTTGGACATAGCCTGTAGCTGATGTTGCTGGTTAGTCGGTCTTCGAAGTTTCTAGCAGTTGAGAGAACACTCCAGTTGTACAGATAGGTTGGATAACCGTTGTCTTGGATGCTTGTGCGGTCCCAGAAGTTTTCCATCATGTATGGGTCAACAACAGAGTCACTAGAATCTCGAACACTAAGGAAGTAGCCACCTCTATAGGCCAGTATTCGACCAGGACCACCCTCATTAGTTAAGTCGTACTCGTTTGTCTCACCGCTGTATGGGTTTACGTGATAAAGCGTGCTTGGGTTACCCGTATTATCAACTGCAATCAGTGTGGCTGTGATTGGTCGTGCTGCTCCAGCGCCAGGTACTGCTGTGTCTTCGGGTTTGACGTAGGCAATCCATTGGGGCGTTACACCGCCTTCGGAAACAGGTATTTCATAGTAGATTTCACCTGTTCGGATATCGTAGCATCCTGCAACTCTTCCAACTCCAGGAACAGTGTAAGTGTCGTAGGCTCTGCCCATGTATATCACATCAGGAGTGCCAACACTTCCTAAGTCACCGTAGACTAAGGCTTCTCCACCAATGATACCTGCTACGTCTCTTTGCACTTTCCACGCAACGTGGGAAGTGTTAGGAGCAGTAACGTAAGGACCATAGTAGTCTGCGTCACCGTTGTATTCAGAGAAAGTTTCCTGCATATCCCATGGATAGTTACCTGCAATCGCGGCCCATTCTCGGTGTTCCATGCTTATTGGGCGGTCCCAATAGTCGGTTGGAAGCTGATAAAGGGGCCATGAGTAGTAGAATTCATCAGTTACAGTTAGGGTTTGTTGAGGTGTGTTGGTTGGACTGTAGTAGTCTGAGTCATAGTACATTGAACCTGGGAACTCTGTTGTTCGCCATTCTCCGTCACTGTAGAAGCCTTCTGGGTTGTATTGGCCTTGGAAGAAGAATTGCAGTGTCCATTCTCCTACTTGGTCAGCTAGGTATGGGAACCACGCGGTTCCGTCAGCGACATAGGAGTCTATTAGGACTTCGTTTGATGTGCCGTCAGGTTTTGTGATTACTACTTTGTAGTCTTTCATGAAACGTTCAGCGCTTGGTGGTGGAGTGACCCAAATGTTGATTGTAAATATCTGGTTAACGCCTATAGGGTTAGGTGTGAACGCAAGTCTTGCCTTAACACCTGGGTATGTATAGGCTGGGTCTGCGCCTGCTGGTAAAGGTCCAACAACGCTACCTGCCATTCCTACAGTTTCAGGTGTTCCTCCATGTTGACCGTCATCTTGAGCGTAAAGTGAGGTAGTCAGCAGCAAAAAAGTGGACATCATTAGAAGGGAAATAGTTATTATTGCGGTTATTTTTGGTTTTTTAAAAACTATATTGTCCATTATATTTTCCTCATTAATTAAATTAACTATTGAGCACGAAAAAGTGCTAAAAATGCTTGTAAGAAGGAAAGTATCTTACAATTGTGAAATATATTTTAACAAGCAGGTTACAATTTTAAATAATGAAGAACACATGTCTGAAGACAACGTTGCCACATTAAGAAAGTTAGGATTAAGCAGTGTTGAAGCTAAAACTTACCTTATTGTTCTTAAACTACAAACTAGTACGCCAACACTGATTGCAAAAGGTGCAAACATTGCGAGGACAGACGTTTACAGAGTGCTAAGTAAACTTGAAGGTCTAGGATTAATCGAGAGAGCAATTGGCAAAACAAACCCAATCAAGGCAACTCCTTTGAAAAAAGCATTGAAGTATTTGGTTGACCAGAAAAAAAGGGAAAACATTGAAGCAAAACAGGGAATCCAAAACATCATCAAAGATTACATGAAATACGAAAAAACGCCAGAAGTAGCCACGGATAAACCCGAGTTTATTTTTCTCCCCAAAAACGAGTTATACATTAGAAAAATATCTTACGAGATTGACAACTCCAAAAAAAGCATCAAATTCATTTTTTCGTTAAAAAAGCACGCCCACATAATAAACGAGTTTGAAAACAACCTTCTGAGAGCATTAAAACGAAACGTAAAAATTAAAATTGTAACCGAAACACCTTCGGTAGACTATTATCAATCGGAAATTCTGAAAAAAATCGAAAAACATAATTCATATGTTGTCACTTACAGAAAAAACATCCGAATAGGCTTGTTGGCAATCTTTGACGAAAATCGCGTAATCATAGACACAAGCAAAGAAGAAGATTC
Organism: Candidatus Bathyarchaeum sp.; assembly: GCA_003096255.1. The sequence continues at coordinate 2,501 of PIXS01000204.1, forward strand.
CAAAAAAGGGCCAGCACTATGGTCGAATAACCAAAACATCATAGAAATTGCTCAATTCTATTTTGATAACAGACAGATAGACCAAAAAACAGTCACCCTCTAAGAAAGGGATAATTTTTAAACAACCTTCCGCTGATTCAGCAATTTAGTTTTTCTGAAAAAAGGTAGATAACCTCAATTAAATTTAATTTAAAACCATATTGATATACTTTTGAAGATATTAGCAACTTGTATTCTTAAGCTTTGCTAATACATTTACTTAAGTTGGGGGTAAAATTTAACCCCAAACCCAAACCCAAGAACCCGACACATCAGAAGAACCAACACAACCAAGATATTATTACCCACCAACAAACAGAGATTACTAATATCCCCGAAGCTACGGTAGAGGATGTTGGGGCTGGTAAACCCCTCATTAACCTTTTTTCTTTTTATGTTTAGCAAAAAATTTTGACAAGTTATTGTTAAATAAAACAAACATTTACATTAGAATAACGCTGGTTTTTAGATGAGTGGACTTTTGCGCAATTGGACTTTTTGGATCACAATCGTGTTATTGATTTTAACCGATATACTTTTTATCGGAACAATTCTGGATTACTTCAATTTTGGTACCGTTATCGGTCAATATCGCCTTAATCATTGGATAGGGTGGATAG
>PIXS01000205.1 GCA_003096255.1 Candidatus Bathyarchaeum sp.
CAACAATGAACTACTATTAGTATACTAATATGCCGTTTGATAGTGTGAATTTCTCCAGTCAAAGCTTCCAGAACACTTCTTATCTAAAAGGTATACGTTAAAATAGTGACATTAGGAAAAAGGGTTTGCTGATGCTAAACATAGGAGCAAAAATTGAGGAGAAAAAGATGAAAACCCCCGGTCTACATTCGTTTGACCTTCATCTTTCCATTGTTTAGCTTTTTCAGCCCCCAGTTCCATTTACGCCTCAGTTTTGAAAAAGAGGTAACTGAAACCATATGACAGGAAGTTGTTGATGAGCACAGTCGTTTCCACAGTTAAGGGAGACAACCGCAAATTTCTGTCAAGTTTTTTCAGCCTCTTCTTCAATTAGTTCCCAAAAAAAAGGGGAGAAAATTTTTTGGTTTTTCTCCAGTTTATTTGCTTTTTCTGATTGCCATGTAAGCTACTGCGCCGATTATGCATGCAGCCACGACGGCTATTGCTATTGCAAGTTCAGTGCTGATCAATGGGGCTTCAGTGGTTGGTTCTGGTTCAGGTTCCTCAGGTTCTTCGGGTGTTTCGGGTTCTTCAGGAGTTTCAGGCTCTTCTGGAGTCTCTGGAGTTTGAGGTTCCTCGGGTGTCTCTGGTTCTTCTGGTTCAATTACTACACTAGAGGATACGGCTGGACCGACTTCTAGGTATGTCATGTCAGATGAACTCCAATAGGATTCGGAGCCTTCAAAAGTTGCCATTATCTCGTATGTGCCTTCTTTTGGTGGAGTCCAAGTAATTCCAAAAGTACCGTAGTATCCGTTTGATGTAGTTGTGCCGATGTCAATGGTGTTTCCGTTTTGGTCAATTGCCGTCAAAGTTACTGGAACGCCTTCAGGAGTTGGCGGATTGTTCAGCAGTGTTGAGTTTTGCATGTGAAGGTAGTCCATCCATTCACTCATGTCTGCGTCAGAAACTGCGGGTGTGCCTGCCTGCGCTGGAGATTCATCCATCACATTACCCTTTATCAGCACTGTATCGCCATTGGAGACAACGTCATCTTGTATGGTTACTGATGTTGAGGTTTCGCCTTTGCCTAAACAATAGAGGTTTCCATCATACTGCCCTAAAGCTATGAAATAACCATTGGCAGCAGCGACGGGGTAAACTCCTCCGTTCAAAGTATATTCAATTTCTCCTGTGTTAGCATCAATACAAACTAGCCTTGCAAACCTTGGAATAGGATCTAAAGTGTATGAAACCGAATAGCCTGCGTATCCATAGAGTTTGTCGCCTACCATTGCCATCCCAATAACGAAGGGAACTGCATTATTGGTGTACTCAGTCGAAACTATAGGTTCAGAACGCCATACTTGTTTTCCTGTTGCCATACTCAAAGCGGACATTGTACCGTCAGGTAACTGGAGGTACAAGTTTTCGTAGTCATTGCACTCAGAGACATAAACGGTCCATGTTGTAGCCCATGGGGAATCTGCAAAGCTGTCACTTTCCCACAATTCTACGCCAGTTTTCATCGAGTAGCAGTGTAACGTTGCAGCAACTGAATCATAGACAACAAAAGTGTCTGTGCCATATAGAGCGGTTTGCTGGTTAGCAGAGGTCGCGTATGTTATGGTAAAGTCCCATAGCATGGAACCGTCCGTTGTGCTGTAACCCCAATACTCGTTGGGAGTCTTTATCACCAACGTTGAAACATCTGCTGATACTCCTAAGAGACGTATGTTAGATACGACAGATGTGGAACCAGTTAGCATTGATTCTGGCAGAGGGGTTGTCCATACAATTCCTGTCGACCAATTGTTACTGACAACTTTCGACATGTCCCAAGCAAAAATGTCCCCACCTGCTACGCCATAGGCAAGATTAGTACCGTCAACAAGTGTAGCAGAGCTACAGCCAGTGATTGACCGGATTAGTGCTCCAGTAAAGGGATCATAGTAATTCCATATCATACCAGATGCACCGTATGAGGAGCCATACAGGTAGGGTGTTGGAATTGCCCCATAAGAACTAGCAAGAACTACCGACTCGTCATAGCGGCTTTGAACATACGCGTTTCCAGGCAAGTGGATGCCAGCGCTAACTGAGCCATCAGCTGTATAGACTATTTCTCCTGTTGATAAATCGATGCATTCAAACTGACCAGTATTGGGAACATTAACGAATGCCTTGCCCATCATGATTACAGCTTGACCAAGATTCATACCTGCCGAATAGCTAAGGCTGCCGTAGGCTCCGCCTATAATGCCTCCAGCTTTAAGTGGTTGGCTCCAAACTATGTGGGCAGTTTCAGCTGCTGAACCATAGGGCTGCCAATGACTAAGAGCAGGACTGTTAACAGTAGTAATTCCAAGCCAGTCACCTGAGATTGCACTCCATTCTCTGTTGTTGCTGTTAATTGGGTAATCCCAGTAAACATCATCGTTTGGAAGTTCTGCCCATGGATAACCACAGAGCAGACCAGCATACACTGGATCTTCCTGTACTGTAAAATGGAAGGTATTGCTAGTGCATCCTTGTAATATTATGGTTCCCTTTTCGGTTGTTATGTTCTGTACGGGCATTGTAAACGAAACACTCCATTCACCCACCATGTCGGGCTCATAGAAAGTGTATAAACTTCCAGTTGACTCTGTTTGTCCAGGGTCAAATTGACCGGTCCCGTCTACGGGCATAAAGGAATCTTCTGAACCGTTAGGTTTTACGAAAGTCACCGTTATTCCGGTGTAGCCTTCCCAATATGGTCCATAAAGATAGTCTGAAGGTATAGGAAAAGCCCATAGGTTTACAGTTGCTGTTTGACCAACTCCGATCAGCGTTGGTGCGACAGTGATGTAACCTGCACTTTCCTGTGGCTGAGGAACACCAATTTGAGCAAAACCTGGCTGAGCAAAAGCCATCATCAGTGACAAAGCTAACAGCAGAACTAAAGCAAATGTTGAGAGTTTAGTATGGTTGGCTGTTTCAAGAGCATTTATTTTTGAAAATTTTATCATTTTTTTCTTTCTCCTTTAACTTAGTAATCTATCTGTTTCTGCGATTTTTTCTAATAAGACTTGTGCAACTTTGGTCTATTGTAGATTAATATGGCAAATTAAAGTCAACAATAAACCAATATTATAAGAAATTATGAAGTTTAGACGCTTTTGAGAAAGCAATAGTCAGAACTACAATAAAAACAAAAGAAGTAACGAAAAACTTACGAACAATATTCAAATATGTTTAAAGCTCAGACGCCACCTTGGCCAGCCAACGGATGGCCACCAGGGAGTGAAGTCGGCGATCACCATTGCTGACGGGCCACGGCTCAGACAGCTGCAAGAGCCTGCGAATATGCGAACCGATCGTCGACCTTTCCAAAG
>PIXS01000206.1 GCA_003096255.1 Candidatus Bathyarchaeum sp.
AGTTCAAGCCCCTGCCCAAAAACAGGCTACGCCAAAGCCAGTTACTTCCCCGCAGCCTAAACCTAAATCGCAAACAAAGGGCATTCCTTTGAAAACAATAACGGGAGATATTTTAGCTGAACTTGTTTCCGAAAAAGAAACTTTACACATACACTTTCCTGACGACAAAGACTTTGACATCAATACCCCTCCTTTCATGTCGTTTTTCTTGGATAGAGTGTTAGCCAAGATGCAGGAAAAAGACAAAGAAGATGCCAAAGCAGGCAAGTTAGACCCAGACAGAATTATTTCCTTTGACATCAAACAGGATGAAAACACACTCAAAGAAATGACAATCAAAAACCTTCGACCAGAAAGGTCACGTGAACTGAAATCATCACTTCGTTGGACTTTGGAAAAAATGTTTGAACGAATGAAACAAAACAGCTAACTTCGCAGTTACACAACTGTTTGTCAAGAAAAGTGGGGATGAAACCAACGAAAACAGGCCAATTAGCCCCCAAAGTAATCAGCGGTTTTCTCAAATTCAAAACAGGACATCCAAAACCCCTTTTCGCATCATACAACGTGACTGGCCGATGTAACATGAAATGCGCTTTCTGCGAATGGTGGAAACACCAAACCCCTGAACTTCCAACAAAAAAAGCGTTTGCCGCAATAGACGCAGTCTGCAGTTATGGAGTTCCCTTTTTTGACCTAAGCGGAGGCGAACCCCTTCTTCGTAAAGACCTGTTTGTACTAGCAAAAAGAGTTGCTTCCCACGGTTGCTTGGTTAGCATGAACACTAACGGCACCCTCGTTAACGAGGACAACGTGTCTGAAATAGCAAAAATCTTTGACACTGTTGTTGTGTCTCTTGATGGACCTAAAGAGGTTCATGACAAAATCCGTGGAGTTGCCGGAACATACGAAAAGGCAACCAGCGCAATACGGTTGTTAAAGCAAAATGGAGTGAAAACCGGCGTAAACAGCGTAGCCACAAAATGGAACATACACCTTCTACCTCAGTTCATGGAACAAATCCGCAGTATAGTTGATTTCGCTCAGGTTCAGCCTGTGCATCCTTATCCTCCATCACCTGAAAACGTTCCTGAGACCAGCCAAGTTTCCCAGCTAACCGAATACTTGCTTGACCTTAAACAATCTGACCCAAACTTTCTTGCAGTGCCTACAGAATTCATAAAGGGGTTTAGGCAGTTTTTTGTGGGAAATGCACCAAAAATTTGTCACGCAGGCGAACTATACGTTGCCATAAACCCTGAAGGAAAGCTTTTGGCGTGCCCTGCACGGCCCGATTTGTTTCTCGGGGACACTTTATGTGACTCTGTTGATGATTCTTTGAAGAACCGTGACAGTGAAGGCTGGCGCAAAGTTAGTTCTTGTAAAGGATGCTGGCTAGAATGCACTGTTGGAGTTGCAATGGTTCTCAAAAATCCCCTAAAAGAGGTGCCCCAGCTAATGGGTCTGTGGGCTTCTCGAAAAAACTGAAAATTTGCAGGGTTTAACCTGCAATTGTTTATGTTCTTTCTTGAAGTAGTTTTTCTGCAATTTGCTGGATTGCTTTGACGCTTTCTGAGGTTTCTGCATATTTTAGCGGGGCTTCGCCTACTCTGTCTGCTTTTACCACTGTGTCGTCGTATGGAATCAATGCAAGCAGTGGTAGGTTGTTGTTTTGTGTGAAGTTTGTGATTAGCTCTTTTTCTTCTGGGTCTCTGACTCTGTTTCCTACAACGTACACTTTTTGGATTCCTGCTTGATGAGCAAACGTGGACAGCTTCTTTGCGATTTCTAACGATTTTCTGCTAGAGTCCGCAACAACTATCATTACGTCTACTTGACTTGCTGTTCCTCTACCCATGTGCTCTATTCCTGCTTCCATGTCCACTACAACGATTTCGTCTCTGTCTACAATCATGTGACGAAGCAGTTCTCTTACTACCGCATTGGCTCCACAGGCACATCCACTTCCAGCCGATTTCACGGTTCCCATGACAAGCAAGTTTACGCCGTATGGCGATTGCATTCCGTTTTCTTCAATTATGTCGTCTACCGTGAAATGGAGTTTAAACACTCCAGGGTAGTCTGTTTTTGTTTTTTCTTCTAACAATTTGGCGTTCTCAGAAATCGGAAGTATCTTGTTTGCTTCTTCAACAGGTATTCCTAACGTTAAAGCAAGGTTAGGTGACGGATCAGCGTCAATCGCCATCACTTTGAAGCCTTTTTGTGAATAATAACTCGCGAGAGTTCCAGAAACAAGAGTTTTACCTACTCCACCTTTACCTGAAACAGCAATCTTCAACACAAATCACCATCTTTTTAGGTGCTATGGCAATATTTACGTTTATTGAAAATCATCTATTTGTCTTTCATTTTTCATTTCAGCAAATGCTGTTCATTTTCATTCAATGTTTAACTATTAGCACAGGACATTTTGCGTCGTCAGCAACGCGGTCGCTGACGCTTCCTAAAAAGAACTCTTTGATTCCACCAAGACCTCGACTTCCTATTACTATGAGGTCAAAGTTTCCATCGTTAGCTGTTTTAACTATCATGTCTGCAGCTCTGCCTTTCAGAAGTTTTGTTGAAACCTTAATTTTGGTATTCAATTTTTCTTTTTTGTTCAAAGCTTCAGTGAGAGCTTTTTCATAAAACGCCTCTAGCTCTTCCAAATATTTGACCGTGCTATCAGGGGCATACAGCATTCCACTGTATATCAACGATTTAGAAATCGTGTCAAGCACACTAACTACCAAAACTTCTGCAGAATATTTTACTGCTAAATCAAGGCCAAAATCTAGAGCCAAATCAGCAGTTTTCGAACCATCAATAGCTACTAAAATTTTGCTGAGCACAAAATATTCCCCAACTCTTAGTTGGCGTCTAATCCTATATGATTTACGTGCCTTGCTTGAAACTTGAAACTGAATTTACAGATAATCTACGTAAGAGAGAAGGGTTTACTGGGGCTAATCGGAGCAAGTTTGAGGAGAAAGACAAATGAAAACAACCAACAGCTACAACCATTTTGATTATCTTCATATTTCCGACATTAAGCCTTTTCAGTCCCTTCTTCCCACATCACCCTAATTTGTGAAGAATCAATTTGGACTTATGTGCGTCTTTATAAACTCCACACACTGACTACCAGCTTTTCAGTCCCTTTTAGACTACAAAAGTGGCCATTACGTTCACTTTTCAGCTTTAGTTTCACTCTTCTCTCTCCCCACCGTTGCATGTCGTTTCAGCGCCAGTCTTAATATTCAATTCAGCAAAATGCGGTATCATTGGAGCTGAAAATCATGAATAAAATTAACTATAAACAAACCGTGATGAAACGGCTAAATTACATCCAAATACTTGCCGAAGAAGAACGATACGAAGAAATACAAAACCTTCTCGAAACAAATTTTGTGCTGGTGGCATAAACATGGCAGTATCAATTTCATGTCAAGGATGCGGAAAAACCCTGTTCACCGGACGCGAAGTCGTTTCACCCTACTACGTCAGAGCAAGAAACAACTGCAGATGCCCATCTTGCGGAAGAAACCTAACACACAACCCACTAAGCATACAACTTGACCTAATGACCGCCACTCATTAACCTCAACTATTTTGCGAGTTTTCTTTGTTTCAACGCATCATTTTATTCATACTTTCGTTCTGTTCAGCTTTAATTGGTTTGACGTAGTTAGCTGATCCTGTTTTTGATTACGAAAATGTAATCAACTCAAAACCAGATATGTCAGTTACCTAGAAGGTGACTTGTCATTGAGGATTCTGTTTGTGGAGCCGCCTAAAGACTACTGGTTTGTGATGGGCGAGTATTTGCCTCCGCCCTATGGTGTCTTGCAGTTAGCTTCATATCTTGAGAAAAAAAACAAAGATGCAGAAATCCAAGTTTTGGACTGTAACGCTGAGGGTCTAGATTGGGATGGACTGGAAAAGCGGATGGCTTCTTTTAATCCTGATGTGGTGGCTTCAAGTGCACTTGCTACCTGTAACACCTATGTTTCTGTTAGGACCTTAGAGCTTGCAAAGAAAGTTAACCCTAACGTAGTTACTGTTGCTGGAGGACAGCACTTCACGGTCATGGCTGAAGAAAGCCTGAAGGCGTACCCCGAAATTGACGTTATTGTGCGCGGTGAAGGCGAAGAAACCCTTGCTGAGTTGACGCAAAACATTGACTCTGGCAAAAACATTTCATCAGTAAAAGGCACCTCTTTGAAAAACAATGGAAAAGTAGTACACAACCCTTCACGGCCCTTCATCGAAAACCTTGACAGTTTACCCTTTCCTGGCTATAAGTACGTTGAAAACTTGGTTCAAAAATACCATTTCACTGCAATGGCCGGTAACAAAACTCGGTACGCCCTGATCGAAGGTTCCCGTGGATGCCCCCACCAATGTACTTTTTGTACCCAGTGGAGTCATTGGGGAAGCAAGTGGCGTATCAAGTCTGCTAAACGAATTGCTGACGAGTTCCAGTTCTGTTACGAAAACTATGGAAGCAGATTCCTGTGGCTAACAGACGACAACTATGGCCTAGGAAAAAGAGCCAGCGACCTAGCTGATGAACTCATAAATCGCGGGTTTTCAGACGACATAATGTGGTTCATGCAGGTCCGGTGTGACGACGTTGTAAAACATGCCGACGTGTTGCCTAAAATGAG
>PIXS01000207.1 GCA_003096255.1 Candidatus Bathyarchaeum sp.
AAGTTTCATAATAAACTCCATTTTTAACAAATATGGTATCCCCATCTTGTGCAGCGTCTATTGCATCTTGAATCAAGGGGTAATCGTCAGGAACAACAAGGGTCTTAGGTTCTGGTTCTGCTGTTATGGGGGATACAATAAGTAAAGACACAAAGAATGCAGTGACAAGCACTAAGGTAAGGCTCTTAGCTAGATTGCACATGTAGCTTCAGGAAGCAAATTTTTGATAAAAGGTTTTTTGTCAAACTTTCTTGACCCATAACTTATGAGGTTAGTCAAGGTTTTTTGACAAAACTATTCACGTAGATTATGGTGACGTTTTTTTGGTTGGAACAGCGTAACTTATAAGAAAACTTTGCCCATTGGTCAGGTGTGGAAACAATGCCAAAGAAGCTTACTTACTCGGAAGCGGGCGTGGACAGGGAAACAAGAGCAAAATCCAAACAAGCCCTCTCAATGCTAAAAGGAACCTACACGCTGGGCAGGTACGGAAAAGTTGTTCAGCTGCCCTACGGCAACATCTTCCTTGCAGGCGACCGCTACCTAGACCTCGTCATCGAAGGCGTCGGAACCAAAGTACTCCTTGCCCAGCTAGCAGACAAATACGACACTATCGGAGTAGACGGTGTTGCCATGGCAGTCAACGACGTAATACGGTCAGGCGCAACTCCCCTCGCTTTGGTTGACAACTTTCATGCCCACGTCTCAGACCCCGACTTGGTGAAAGAGTGGCTGAAGGGCATAGTAAAGGGCGCAGAAGAGTCTGATTGTCCTGTTCCGGGAGGCGAAATCGGAGATGTGGCTTCTATCATAAAGGGGTTAACTGAGGGAAAAGGCTTCGACTTGATTGTTGCCAGCGTAGGCGACGTGCAGGAAAAGGACATTATTTCTGGACGAAACATCAAGGCGGGCGACGCTGTTGTGGGTTTACGCAGTTCAGGCGTTCACAGCAACGGAATCTCCCTTGTACGGAAGGTTCTTTTCAAGGAGTGGGGCGGCAAATACGAGCCCTTTGACGTTCCAGACGGCTTCGACAGAGAAGTAGTCTACGAGGCGTTGGAGCCAACAAAAATTTACGTCAAATCATTCTTGAGCGCCGCCAAAGCCGTCACAATAAAGGGCGCCATCCACATCACTGGAGACGCGTACATCAAATTTGACCGTTTCATGAAGTATTCACCGGGCATCGGCTTCGAGTTCACTAACTTTAAGCCGCAGCCAATCTTTGGTTTGATACAGGAGACGGGACCAGAGGTTGGGGGCACAATAACGGATGAGGAGATGCTGAAAACCTTCAACATGGGCTGGGGCTTCGCTGTTGTGGTAGACAAAACTGATGTGGACAAAGCAATTGACGCCATCGAGAAATGTGCTGTTGAGGCTGAGGAAATCGGAAAAGTTACCGATACTGGAAAGATTGTTGCCTGCTACAAAGGTAAAAGGCTGGCGCTAAGGTAGAGTTGTTTAACTGTTCATTTAAATTTTTAAGTAGATAACATTTAAATTTTGATTCTTTGACTAACAACTCAAGATGTATAGCGCAAGAATCGAAGTCAGCCTCAAGCCGGGACACTCAGACCCGGAAGGAGAAATGACCTCTCAATCCTTGAAGGAACTCAAGTTTTCCGCAACAAAAGTCAACGTAAGCAAGGTCTACACAGTGGTTTTTGAAGCAAAATCCATGCAAGAAGCTGAGAAGGCAGTAGAGGAGATGTGTAGAAGGCTCCTCGCTAACCCAACCAAAGACAACTACAGTTACACAATAGAGGAAGCAAAATGAGCCGCTACGTCAAAAAAGACGTGCCCTTCGAGCTTGTAGAAATAGACCTAAAAGACGCTGACGACCAGACACTCATCCAAATCAGCACAAAACTGGGAATCGGGCTAAACCTAACCGAAATGCGGCTGGTTAAGGACTATTTTGTCAGAAAAAACCGCAACCCCACAGACGTTGAGCTGCAGACCATCGGACAAACATGGTCAGAACACTGCTACCACAAAACCTTCAAAGGCAACATAACAACGCCACAGGGCGTAATCAGTAGCCTATTCAAAACCTACATCGCCAAAGCAACAAAAGAACTGGACCCAGACTGGTGCATCTCCGTGTTTGAAGACAATGCGGGCATCATCGAGTTTGACAAAAACTATGCCATCGCAGCAAAGGTTGAAACCCACAATCATCCCTCAGCCATCGAGCCCTTTGGGGGAGCCGCCACTGGAACAGGGGGAGTAATACGGGACATATTGGCTGTTTGGGCAGATCCCATAGCGTGCACGGATGTTCTCTGTTTTGGTCCACTGGATTATGATTATGATAAGTTGCCTGCTGGAACCAAGCACCCAAAATATGTTTACAGGGGAGTAGTCTCGGGAATAGGCGCCTACGGAAACAACATGGGAATTCCCACAGTAAACGGAGCCATCCACTTTGACGAAAGCTACGTCGGCAACGTGGTAGTCTACTGCGGATGCATAGGCATTCTTCCAAAAGACAAGTTCGTAAAAGACACCCGAGCAGGCGACATCGCACTCCTTGTGGGCGGAGAAACAGGAAGAGACGGAATCCACGGCGTCACCTTCGCCTCAGCAGAACTAACCAAAGAATCCGAAGAAGTTTCCAGACCCGCAGTCCAAATCGCAAACCCCATAGAAGAAGAACGCGTTAAGCGGGCAATAGTGAAACTGCGGGACGAGGGTTTAGGCTCAGCCATAACCGACATCGGCGGCGGAGGAATCAGCTGCGGAACTGGAGAAATGGCGGAGCGGTCAAACCTTGGAATTCACGTTTACCTTGAAAAGATTCCGTTAAAGTATCAAGGGTTGGCGCCATGGGAAATCTACGTCTCGGAATCGCAGGAACGGATGCTCCTGTCAGTTCCAGAAAAGAACCTGCAGAAGGCTATAGAAGTTTTTGAAGCCGAAGACGTCAAGGCGTCTCCCATAGGCAAATTCACAACCGACGGAATACTAAAAGTAACATACAAGGGACAGACAGTAGCAGAACTGGACATCGACTTCGTCTTTAACCCACCAAAATTTGTTGGCGCCACAAACTGGCAGCCCCAGAAACTGGAAGAACCAACATTTCCAGAACCAAAAAACCTAACCGATGAACTGTTTGGGCTGCTTTCGTTGCCAAACATCGCCAGCAAAGAGTCAGTCATAAGAAGCTACGACCACGAAGTCAAAGGAGCCACAGCCCTAAAGCCCCTGCAAAGCAAGTATGGCGGACCAAACGATGCTGCTGTCCTCAAGCCCCTCCCAGACTCGTGGAAGGGCGTAGTCATCTCGTGCGGAATGAATGTCAACTACGGAAAAGTTGACCCCTACTGGATGGCAGCCTCAGGAATAGACGAGGCAATAAGAAACAATGTTGCTGTTGGCGGAAGAAGAATCGCCCTCCTTGACAACTTCACTTGGGGAAACCCCAAAAAACCTGACAGGCTCGGCTCATTGGTAAGCGCCTGCAAAGCCTGCTACGACTTCGCGAAAGGCTTCCAGACGCCCTTCATTTCAGGAAAAGACAGCCTCTACAACGAATCACCCATGGGACCAGTCACGCCCACTTTGCTAATCACGGCAATCGGAATCACTCCAGACATAAGAAAAACAGTGTCCATGGAACTGAAACAACCAGGAAACAGCATCTACATGGTCGGCAAAACATACCGTGAGCTTGGAGGAAGCCACTACTACCAAACCCGAGGCACTCTAGGCAACACGGTTCCCAAAGTACGAATCACAGAGGCAAAACAGACAATGGACCTGATTACAGAAGCCATCGACAAAGGCTACCTACGGGCATGCCACGACCTTTCAGAAGGCGGTTTGGCTGTTGCGGCAGCAGAGATGGCTTTCAGCAGCGGACACGGAATAAACATAGACCTAAGCAAAGTTCCCAGAACAGATGACGTGTCAAGAAACGATTTTGTTCTCTTCTCAGAATCAAACAGCCGCTTCCTTGTTGAAGTAACAGAGAAACACAGAGCAGACTTTGAAGCCCTGATGAAAGATGCTGTGTGTGCTGAGGTTGGCAAAGTCAAACAGGATGCTGTCTTGTCTGTTGCTGGCTTGGACGGCAAAGAGGCAATCTGTGCCGATTTAGGGGAGTTACGGAGACGCTGGAAAAGCACACTAGGAGAGTGAAAAGATGAAGGTTGAGGAAATTCGTGTCTGTGTCATGAGGGTCGGCGGAACAAACTGCGACGCCGAAACCAAACGAGCCCTCGATGAACTGGGCGCAAAGGCTGAGGTGCTTCACTTCAACGAGGCAATAAAGAAACGCAATCTTCTGGACTACAATGCTCTTGTGTTTCCTGGCGGATTCTCGTACGGCGACTACGTGCGGGCAGGAGCCATCTGGGCAACCGGAACAATGACACGGTTCAAAAAAGACCTGAAACTCTTCGTTGAGGAAGAACGGCCAATCTTGGGAATCTGTAACGGCTTCCAAGTGCTCGTCGAAGCTGGACTTTTGCCTGCTTTTGAGGGAATCAGCGAGTACCCAGAGGCGACGTTGGCAACCAACATTCCCATCGGCTACAACTGCAGGTGGGTGTACCTGAAACACGAAAACAGCGGAAACTGCATTTTCACTAAAAACATCCCAAAAAACAAGGTACTGCACATACCTGTTGCTCATGGTGAGGGTCGGTTCCAGTTCGCAAAAGAAAACGAAACAAAATACCTGCAGAAACTGCTTGACAATGACCAACTCGTTTTCAGGTACTGCAGCAAAGACGGCGCAGCCGCAGATGGAGAGTATCCCGTTAACCCTAATGGAGCCTTTTATGACGTTGCGGGCATCTGTAATCCTGCAGGAACAGTCTTTGGGTTGATGCCTCATCCGGAAAGAGCCTTTTATGGTTGGCAGCTTCCTGACTGGACAAAAACAGAAAATGCGCCCACATACGGAGACGGAAAACAGGTCTTCGAGTCCATGATAGAATACTTGAAGAAACGATTCTAGATGCTTTTCAAGTCTGCCAATTTAGGTAGTCCTGTTCTGGCGCCCACCTTTGATATGCAGCGGGAAGCAACAAAGTTTCCCAACCGTCCACACTCATACAGGTCTTTCTTTTTGATTAGCCCGTATAGGAAGCCTGCGCAGAAGGCGTCCCCTGCACCAGTTGTGTCAACAACCTCCACCATATTAGGTTCAATAAGGTGGCTCTCTTTCCCGTCAGTAACGTAGCAGCCTTGTCCGCCAAGCTTAACTGCAACAACATCAACCCCCAACTCAATGAATGTCTTGGCGCCTTCCTTGTAGTCCTGTCCAGTAAGGAGCTTCAATTCTATGCTGTTCGGGAACATTACAGAACATTTTTTGATTATTGTCTTCAGCTTCTCCAAGCCTTTTCTTGCGTAGATGGCTCCAGGATCAAAACTAACCTTGACGTCTGTGAGCTGGTTTAGGAGCTGTTTTTGGGCTTTGAATGAGCGTTCCCCAACAAAGGATGACATGTGCAGAAACTTTGCCCCAGAAATGTAGTCTAGGCTGATGTCGTTGAAGTCTATCTCATCATTGACTCCTGGGTCAACATATAGTGCCCTGTCGCCCTGTGGGTCGATGAAGCCCATGACCGAGCCGCTTCTGCCCTTCTCCGTGACAGTTATGCCTTTGACGTCCACACCCTCGTTCTTGAACTCGTTTAGGAGAAGTTTACCTTCCTGGTCTGAGGCAACTTTTCCGATGAAGCCTGTTTTGAGTTCCAGCCTAGCTAAGCCGACGGTCGTGTTGGCTGATGAGCCTCCCCCAGACTCCTTGAAGTCTATTACGGCGCCTTCTTCCTCTTTCTTGGCGATCATGTTCACTTTAAAGAGCTTGTCTAGGTTGAGAGCGCCAAAGCCTACCGCATCAAAGGTCACGGTAGCAGCTCCTTTAGGCTGATTTTGTGTTTTCCAAGTTTTCCGCCATAATTGCCCGCAGAAATCTTGACAACTCCGTCAACTTCTGTTGCGCTCATGATTCCTGTTTTCATTGCTTGTTTGACGGCTTCCATGGATGTTCCGTTGATTACAATCTCAGGAATGTATTTGACGCCCTTTGGAACCCTTGATTCTTGTCCCAGCCTAGTTTTCAATGTGGAACAGTAGGGGTGATTTGTTGTGGGTCCAATCAGCGGAAACTTGGTTTCAGGCTTGGAACCCGCAGAACAGATGTCAAAGGGTGCTATGACGCCCTTAACTTGACTTATGGCATCTAGGGCTTTGTTTCCTGCTTCCATGACTGCCCGTTTGGTTTTGCACATGAACCAGAAGTTGGCTCCCATAACTCCCTGTGCGTAGCCCAGCTCCTTTTCTATCAGAAAGTTGGAAACCATCAAGGGAACAACAATCATGCTTCGGCGGTAACGGTTTTCTGTCCATTCATAGCCATCTCCACAGTGACCAACCCGCTCCATCATACCCATCTTTCCCTCCGCCTCAGGCAACGCATCAAAGACGGCAGTAAACGGCTTCACAAGAATGTCCTGCCTTATCCTGAATGACAGTTCTGCCTCAAACTTTTTCACAGACTCTGCTAGTGGCTTGTTTGGGTCAATTCCTCCCCAGAACTGCAGAACTGCGCCAATGCGCCCATCTGGCGTTTTCTGCTTAATTAGATATTTTTCGATGCCGCCTTCGATTCTGCCGATGACTATGGATGGCGTGGCTGACGCGTCTTCGGCGGCTTTCCGTAAAACTGTAGGATGGTCTGCGGTGACTATTACTCTGGCGACTATTCCGTCGAAAGCTTCCGCGTAGGTGTCTTCGATTTCAGGCTTCAAGGAAATCCCCCTTCATATCTTAGCCTAACTGTCCTATAGCCTCTCCCCTCACAGTCTTCCTGAAAACACTGCTCTCCCGCTTCACACGCTCCACATTATTCTCGGTTACCCTCTCAACTTGAGGAAAACCACCAGAAAACACCCTAGACATCCGTTCACACAACGCAGGAGAAACACCATTTTTCTTTAGTCCCAAAAGATTCCACTCATTAACCAGTCTAAGGGCACCATCTTTGCCTTGTCTGCTGAAGACTTCCGCGAGAACAGACGTTACAGTGGTGTCTCCTGAAAGCACCGCAACATCTGACTCCCGCACAGAATAATCATTACCATTAAAGGAGACTGTCAATCCGCCGTTCTCTCGTACTAGCTTTAGGGCTGGTGCGTCGGTTATGCTGTCGCCCACATACATCACCCTATCAAGGCTGCATGCCATCTTATCCACGATATCCTCTACAGCCCGAGCCTTCTCTGTGCCGCCAACAGGATTAACTTCCGTCAGCATCTTCCCTGATTCCATGTTTGA
>PIXS01000208.1 GCA_003096255.1 Candidatus Bathyarchaeum sp.
CATGAATAAACTTCCCATAAAACTCCTACAATGCCCCGGTACTAACATTGCTCGTGGACGCAACATCGCAGTTGCCCATGCCTCCCACGACGTAATTGCTGGAACAGACGGCGGATGCAAACTCGATAAAGACTGGCTTAACAACATAACAAAGCCATTCCTGGCGCAGCCAGAAACAGACGTTGTTTCAGGAGCATACCTGCCTTGGCATACAACTGTCTTTGAAGAAGTAGCATCCTGTTTGATTTTTCCCGACGTAAAAAGAATAAGTGTCAATTTTCTTCCCTCGTCTAGATCAATTGCTTATAAAAAATCCGCTTGGGAACGGGTTAATGGTTACCCTGAATGGCTAGAAACTGCAGAGGACACATATTTTGATTTAAAATGCAAAGACGCTGGGCTCAGATTTGCTTTGGTACGAAATGCAATTGTTTATTGGCGTGTGCGAAGAAACCTTCATGGTGTAGCTAAGCAGTTTTACCGCTATGCTGAAGGTGATGGGTTAGCTTTTCTTTTTCCCAGGCGGTATTTGCCTCGATGTATGGCTGCTATGCTCTTTTTTTTGTTCTCATTCTTTTATTCTCATTTGTATTTCTGGCTGTTTCTTCTCTCTTCAGTTGCGGCAGTTACTTGGTTTAAACATCTGCAAAAAGTTGTACATCCTTCTGTGAAGCGGCTTGGGATTGCTTTTGAAGTAGCTTTAGCTATCGAAGTAGGGCTTTTTTCTGGATTCATAAGTGGTATCTTACAGCATGCAAGAAATCGTATCCGACGTTCAAGACATAATTGATGAATAAGTTTGTATAGAGTGATTTGAAATGTTGCTTGAGACCTATGTTGTTTCTATAAATATAACTATTCTTAATAGCTCAACAAATCGCCATGTGACCTTGTATTTGTTGCAAAACTTGTTTTCAGTGGGGGGTGTCTAGTTGGGTATGTTTCTTCGTGGAAAAGCTTTTGCGTTGCTTATTGTTCTTTGTTTGTCTTCTGTTGTGGCATTAAGTTTAGCCTCTTCTCCTGAACCTTGGAGTTTTCAAAATGGCTGTTTCTTTGGTTTTGACTCCGATTTGGATTTTTCTGATGTAGCAGCTGCGGGTTTGCCTTTTTCTGGCAACATAGTTGGTTACTGGAATATGGATGAGAACTCCGGAGATATAGCGTATGATTTGAGTGAAAATGGCAATAATGGATCAATTATTGGTGCAACATGGGTTGATGGGAAATATGGTGGCGCCTTGGATTTTTCTGATGCCGGTAAAAAAGTGGATTGCGGCAATAATCCTGTTTTGAATCCTGCAGAATTAACAATAGCTGCGTGGGTGAACCGCGCCTATAGCGATGTATTTGATCATATAATTGATAAAACTAACGATGCCACGGCTACTGAAGGTTATCGTTTCTCGATAACGAGCGTAAATCAACTACGTTTTAGGTTCGTTGGAGAAAACATGACAACCTTTGATGTAATCTCTAAGGCGATTATTCCATCAAACGAGTTTGTTCATGTTGCTGTTACCTACGACATGCGAACCGTGAAGCTTTACATAAATGGTGCTCTAGTGAAAACAGAAGCAGTGAATGAGCCGATCTTGTATGGTTCATCAAATTTGTTTATAGGCTATGGCAAAGATGATGTAAACGGCTTAAAAGGTATAATTGATGATGTTCGCGTGTACAATTGTGCCTTAAACGATTGTGAACTTGTAACTTTATATAATCAATCTGCTCCAGATTCTTTTGTGGATTATTGTAACTACAAAGACAATGTAACCAACAATACTTTACTAATTTACGTTGCCCCTGTTGATGTAAATCAGCAAGATGATGTGCTAGTTGTTTGCACGCGCTTTTTTGAAGACAACACGGTTTCCTTCCAAGCTAACGGTAGTGTGGTTGCGAATGTATGGACTAATCTGGGACAGCCAGTATCCACCACGGGTAATTGGAACAGTCAAAACTACACAACAACCTTGACAGTTTCCGATTCTTCACCTGCAGAGATAAACTGGAACTACTACAACATCACCACGTACACTGACCACCAATCAAACATTATACCATCAAACGTTACCCTTGCATGGGGTAAAAGCCAGACCTTTAACTTCAACGTATCAAACGGCTATCGCTTCGATGTCCTTGTTGATGGCGTTTTGCAAGGACAAATAGGCAACTACACTTTTAGCAACATCACTGAGCCGCATGTAGTAAATGTGATTTCCACTCAGGTATTTACTCTAAACGCTTCCTCTACGGGCAATGGGTCTGTAACTCCTTTGGGCTCAGTAGTGGTGGATTTTGGAGAAAACAAACGCTTTGACTTCATACCAAACAACGGCTACCACGTCAGCGAATTGCTCATAGATAACATCTCGCAAAACCCCGCAAACTTTTACATCTTCGAAGACATAACCCAAAACCACACCCTAACCGTATCCTTTGCCCTTAACTCCTACAACATAACCGTCCTAACCGATGAGCACACAACCGTAACTCCTGGAAACTGCACAGTTAATCACAAACAAAGCCAACAGTTCGATTTCCTTGCTGATTTTGGCTACGTCAGTCAAGTCTATGTTGATAGCGAGGACCTTGGTAACATAACCTCATACAATCTCGCCGACATAACTGGGGCTCACACGATAACCGTAGTTTCAAATGCCCTGCCGCCCTCTGAAGTTCCAGTGACGCCTACTCCCTCCCAAACAACATCGCCCTCAACTTCGCCTTCACCGTCTGGTTCTCCAACCCAACCCCCAACAACCAAATCTGCCCTCTCAACTGAGCACATTCTATTAC
This sequence comes from Candidatus Bathyarchaeum sp., assembly GCA_003096255.1. The sequence goes on from PIXS01000208.1 coordinate 2,800, forward strand.
TCCTTGGTGTGGTCGTTGTGGGTCTTGTGCTGCTTGGTTTAGCCTTCAAGAAAGGATATGTAACCATTGAAGCCGTTGACAAAAACGCAACTTCAACCGGAGATGCTCCTTACGGACCTGATTCTTCGCAAATCAAAACCTTGGCGGCTGCCCTCAAACTAGCAGACGGCAGATTAGGTGAAGGTGCGTTAGGCAATGAGTTTTCTGTTCATGTGGAAGGTGTATACGTCAAAGAGGGCAAGCTTTTGCTCTTAAAACGCAGCTTTGAGCCCTTCAAGGGTTACTGGAGCGTGGTAAGCGGAGCCGTAGCAGAAGATGGCGCCCTAAAGCGCACGTTGCAAGAACTATTCAAAAAGATAGCAGGTCTTGACGTTACAATTGGAAAGATCATAGGCGCCCGAATCGAAGAAGCCAACGGCAAAACCCAAATCACCCTAACCTACGAAGTAACCTCAGCTCAGGGCAAAATAACACTAGACAACAACTACTCAGAATATAACTGGTTTTGCCACGCACCAACAAATTCAACCCATGACTACACCCAGTACCTGCGAAAAAGAGCATAACACCAGCAAATTTCCTCTCTTTCTTTGTGCCTTAGCAGTTTAGTTTGCACTGTTGTTTAGCTGCTTTTTTGGTAGACCCCTCCCCCGTTTTCTGCATAGAATTTCTATTTGGATCCTAATAGGTTGGCAAGTGGGTTCTTAGCTGGCAGATTTTTGTTTTTTGGTGGAGGCTTTGGTTGTGTTTTTGTTTGTAGGCTGATTTGGGGACGTGTTGTTTGTGCAACCAAAACGCATAAACGCTTATACCGTCCACTTCTTTTCACTCTCAATTCAGACTTAACGCTGGGAATTGATAGATGAGTAAAGTTTCGGATATGGCTAAGGTTTCGGTTAAAGGCGGCTTTCATTACATGTGGGGTCTAGCGGCTTCTACGGTAATTTCTGCAGTTGGCACGATAATCATTGCTTCTCTGATGGGTGAAAACAACTACGGAGCTTATTTTGTTGCTTTGTCTGCTCCAAACCTGATTAACTTGTTTCGGGATTGGGGCATAAACTCTGCAGTAATACGCTACACCGCCCAGTATAATGCAGAAAACAAAATCGAAAAAATCCGAGGCGTCTTCTTATCTGGTCTGTTCTTCGAAACCATATTTGGCTTAGCGCTTTCCTTAGCGGGGTTTGCCCTCTCAGGCGTTTTAGCAACCGTATTTAACAGACCCGAAGCTGCTCCCCTAATCCAAGTAGCTTCCTTTAGCGTATTAGCAGGCGCCTTTGTCAACATTGCAACAGCGGCATTTACTGGCATTGAAAAAATGCACTTCTACAGCATCATGACCGTTAGCCAATCCGTAATTAAAACCGTCCTCATAGTTGCCCTAGTCGTTTTAGGTCTTGGTCCTCTTGGAGCAATCATCGGCTTCACTACCGCTTTTCTCATAGCTGGAGTAATTGGCATCTTGCTAATGTTTACTATATACAAAAAACTGCCAAGTGTGCCTCTTTCCCGCGCTGAATTAACAGAGACCGTAAAAAACCTGTTCCGCTACGGCTTTCCCCTCTCCTTTGGAGTCATTCTCTCAGGCGTTCTGATACAGTTCTACAACTTTCTTGTAATCATCTACGTATCCGACAACGCATTAATTGGAAATTATTCAGTTGCACTAAACTTTGTTGTGCTCATAACGTTCTTTGCCATGCCCGTAACAACTATGCTTTTGCCTGCCTTTTCAAAGCTTGACGCCACAAAGGATTCACAGGCGCTCCAAAGCGTCTATCAGTTCTCCGTCAAATATGCCGCGCTTTTAGTGGTTCCTGTTGCCGCAATGGTCATGTCACTAGCCCAGCCAGCAATTTCAACCATTTTCCCCAACCAGTACGCGCAGGCGCCACTGTTTTTAGCATTACTATCAATAACCTACGTCTACGCAGCATTTGGAAACCTAAGCATAGTAAACCTCATCAACGGTCAAGGACAAACCACTTACACCCTCAAGCTATCCTTGCTAACTGCTTGCGTTGGTTTCCCCTTGGGCTTTGTGCTTATCTCTCAATTTGGCGTTCTTGGCTTAATCTTCTCTACAGTAATCTCAGCTACACCTAACATGATCTTTGGTTTACCCTACATCCGAAAACGCTACGGCGTAACAACCGACTGGAATGCATCTGCAAAAATCCTCCTCTCCTCATTCATCGCCGCCGCCATAACATACCTGCTCGTCAACCAGCTCACCTTAAGCAGCCCCATAGAACTAATCATAGGCGTGATCGTATTCGTACTTGTTTTTCTCTTCTCGGTGCTCTTAACACGTGCAATAAACGAATCCGATATGTACAACCTAAAAACCATGACAAGCGGACTAGGCCCCCTAAGCAAGATAATAAACAAGCTACTAATGCTTATAGAAAAACTAATGAGCATACTAAAAATCTAAACCCTTTCTTCTACTTTTTGATGGCTAAAAAGAAGCCTAAGACGTAGTTTTGTTTTGGCTGGATTAGGATGGTTAGTTAATAAAGGA
>PIXS01000209.1 GCA_003096255.1 Candidatus Bathyarchaeum sp.
AAAGTATGGGCAGACAAAGTCCCAAACATGACTGTTGAGCAGGCTAAAGCCCAGCTGAAAACAAAGTTTCCGTATCTGAAAAGATGGTGCAAATAGAAAACGTTGCACACACGGTTCGGGCGTTAGGTTCTGGGTTTAACCAGCAACTGGAACAGTTTCGATTCTTACTTTTTTATTAGCAGTGTTAATTTTGGAAATGTAGTTTTTTACACAACTATTTTAAATGACCACCGTATCAAGTGACGATACCCGAACATAAGAGTCGAAACTATCATGAACTGCCCACCCGAGGAAAAAGCAGATTGTATTGCAAGATGTCTAGAAACAGCAATTTTGTATGAAGTAAGCGGCTACCCAAAACCCGGAAACGTTCACAGAACTGCAGATTTCACTGGAACAACCTTTGAACACTACCTAGCATCATCCGTTGCCATTGGTCCCGCCTTCAGATACGCAGCCGAGCAAGGGATGAAAGTTTTGGAAGAACAAATTGCTCCATCAGAAATTGGTTTGGGTTGTGCAATCAAAGACGGTGTGGACCGAATGCTAAACAGCCAAAACGGCGGCAACACCTTGCTGGGAGCAGTTATTTTGCTTATGCCTATTGCTGCTGCGGCGGGTATGACCAAGCATTTTAGTTTGCCAGACCTGAGAAAAAACATCAAGGTGGCTGTTGAAGCTACTACACCAGAGGATGCGGTTCATGTTTATGATGCGATTGCCCTTGTTAAGCCGGGCGGTTTGAACAAATCTAAACAGTTAGACGTTACCGACCCCAACTCCAAGAAGAAGATACTGGACGAGGGCGTAACGTTGCTAGACACTTTCAAGATTGCGTCTTCGTATGACTCCATTACGTCAGAGTGGGTGAACAACTACCCTATAACCTTTGATTTGGGTTATCCCTACTTTGTTAAGGAACTAAAAGAAACAGGCAGCCTCAACGTTGCAACTGTTCACGCCTTCCTTAAGATTCTTGCAGAAGTTCCAGACACATTCATTTCCCGAAAAGTTGGACAAAGCAAAGCAGAAGGCATCTCTGACCAAGCAGCCGAAGTTCTAAAAGAAGGGGGTTTAACCACAGCTTTGGGAAGAAATCTGTTGAACAAGTTTGACGCAAGCCTACGTGACCCCAAAAACGACCTTAGCCCCGGAACAACTGCAGACATAACCGAAGCAGTGTTATCATTAAACAATCTTAGCGGTTACAAGCCTTAAACCATGCAAGATTTAATATTCGGTTGCCAACTATCACCAAGCTATGGTGACGGTAAAGGGTTTTGAGTTCTCTGTTCGAGAGTTCGCTGGAAGTTTAGGAGATTTTGGAACCCTACTTCCCTTCACTGTTGGCTACATCGTAATCTGCGGATTCAACCCAACTGGACTGCTGCTAGGAATCGGGTTAACAAACATCTTTTTAGCCTTAATCTACAAACTCCCCCTTCCAGTTCAGCCACAAAAAGCAATCGGCTCAGTAGCCCTTGCCGAACAGTGGACAAGAAGCACAGTTCTTGGCGCAGGCTTTTCAGTGGGCATAGTCTGGGTTTTGATTTCTGCATCCAAAAAACTTAGCAACTTACTAGAAAAAGTGCCCAAAGGTGTAACAAGAGGAATCCAACTGGGTTTAGCCTTCACCTTAGCCCTTGCGGGAGCGGAACTAATACATCCAGACATCATAATCGCCCTACCATTACTGGCGCTGGGGTTCTTGCTTTTGAAAAACAAGTTTGTGCCCTCAGCCATATTCTTGGTCGCCTTCGGGTTTATCTTCGCAATAGCCACAGGAACCTTAAACCTCAACCAAATAACCTTGGGTTTCTCCCTGCCCGAGTTAACCCTGTTCGGATTAGACGATATGTTCTACGGTTTTGTCTACGCGGGCATTGGACAACTGTTTTTGACACTAACAAACGCGGTTGTTGCAACAGTTGCGCTGGTGCACGACCTTTTTCCAGACCGCCAAGACCTAACAGCCCGTAACCTAATCAAAAACATGGGCGCAATGAACATAACCACACCCTTCATAGGCGGAATGCCCCTTTGCCACGGAGCAGGCGGATTATCTGCCCAGTACCTGTTTGGAGCTAGAACGGGCGGGGCTATTCTTATGGAGGGAATCTTGGAAATCAGTTTAGGACTGTTTTTCTCCCAAAGCTTAGTAAACATCTTCACGGCGTTTCCAATGTTTGTTGTAGGAGTAATGCTGATAATGACCTCCTTTGAGTTGGGAAAAATTTCAGTAAAAGTTTCAGGGAAAAACGAAATCTACGTAATGATAGTAACCGCAGTACTAGCAACAGTATTCAACATGGCAATCGGGTTCATCGGCGGACTCTTACTGCACATAGCCCTACAAAAAAAGATAATCGAACTCAACTAGCTTTGCAAGAACCGTCTTTTAGTTGCCTCCACCAAACCGAAGGTTCCGCTCATCATCACGTCGCCTCCAGGTGTTGCAAAATGAACATCTAGGTCGGTGTCCGCTAGAATGTTGCGGTTTGGTCCAGTTACAACAACTTTTTGTATACATGAAAACCCAGGTGCCTCCTTTAGATAGAACATGCCGTGCCCGTTGTCGCCGAAAACTTGGTCGTTGCTTAGTTTACCTTCTGCAAAGTCCCGCAGAAGAATCTCCATCTTTGTGGACTCTAATAATCGGGTGTGGTGCTCCAAAACTGCGGTGATTTCTCCTTGGCAGATTATGGCAGCCATGGTGTGCCCGTTGCCAACGTTAACGGCTAACAGGGGGTCTGCATCTTTTGCTGCAGGGTCGATTAAACAGCCCAAGATTGCATCGGGAGAAGTATCCATAACCAAAACAGTGGCGTTGGGTAGCTGACGTTTGCATGCTTTAACCGCCGAGTGCATCCGTGGATAATATTGTGGAATCTCGTTTTCTTTGAAAGCAAAGGCTTCTGGTTTTGGGTTATCAGATAACAGTTCTTTGATTTTGTTGATACGAAACTGCCTGTTGGTCATGCCGTCAGGGAAAACTCCGTGGTCCTGAACCGCAACTGCAACATAGTCGATGTCAGAAAAGGACTCTCCGAAACCTTTGAGGAAGTCACCTATTTTGTTAATGTTTACTTCTTCGAGAACAATCGTTTCGCCTACAAAGTCTTTTGGACCAGATTCATCAACAATTTCGATTCCCGCCTGTTTTACCTGCTCTAAACTGTTTCTTACAGTATACGCAGCATTTTCAGTCATGAAAACCCTGAGACCAGCCTCAACATGGCGCTTAAGGGCATGAGAAAAGGGTCCACCACCGATGGTGTCTCCTTTGATGAACAGGTCTTTGAGTAGCCGAGTTGCAGATTTTACTTGAGAAGCAAAAATGTTGCAGGGTGAAGGCAAAACCATCTTGATGCAGTTTTCAACACTCTTTTTGCTGTCATCATAAAGCAGAACATCTTCTGTTCCAGCGCCTATGTCTATGGCTAAAATCTTCATGTACTGTTCCTCTCAACACGTTTCAGGATTGATTACCATAAAAAGGGATGAGCAACACATCTATCTTTCGATAGTTTTTTGTTTTTAGCTTGATTTAAATCCTTGAATATCCTAATAGGGCGAGAGGAACAGCTTAATGTTTAACAAGGTCATTGTCTCCGTTGTGGGAAGCAGCAACTCTGGAAAAACCACGGCAATAGAAGTCTTAATCAAATCATTAACAAAAAAGGGATACACCATAGCATCAGCAAAACGAATCCCAGACAACGACTTCACAATAGACACCCGAGGAAAAGACACCTACAGACACAGCGAAGCAGGAGCCAACCCAGTTTTAAGCGTAGCTCCAACCGAGTTAACAACAATAAAAAAAGTGGACACCTCAAAAATTAGCTTTGAACAATTAATCGCACAAATCCCCGAAGAAACAGACATCATCATCATTGAAGGATTCAAAGGACTAGTGAGTGAAGACTCAAGCATACCTAAAATAGTATCAGCCAAAACAGCAGATGAAATTTTAGAAGCACCTAACAGATACAAAAATATCTTAGCTTTTATTACATCCATCGAAAATCCCCCACAAACACAAATTCCAGTAATAGACGCTCAAAAAGAGCCAGAAAAACTTGTTAATTTAGTGCACAAAAAAGTTGCAGTTCTTGTGGAACGAAAACGGGAACGAGAAGAAAAAATCACAATACAAGTCGAAGAGCAAATACTACCTTTAGGTGACTTTGTTCAAGACATTGTAAGAAACTCAGTTCTAGGTATGGTTGGAAGTCTAAAAGGTGCAAAAATAAAAGGGGACGAGAAGGTTTCAATCGTTATAAAGCGACTGAAAAGAGGCTAACAAGCTCAAGTGGCATACTGGGATTCAGAGAGAATTCATTGCAAAGAGGAGAAAGGAGATTCTCAGCTACTACCAGAGGAATTGTCACGTCTCTGAACCTTTCCAGGACCACATTCAAGAGCTTAAGCCACCTCCTCCCAATTTCATGCTAAAGAGCTTTGAAAGCTTCTGACCACTCGTTGTATGTTGAAATAACACGTGGAGATACGCTGGGTTTTCTATCAGCCAAGATACCTTTGAAGTCGTCAATAGACAAGGGTCTAGGCTTTGCATCTTTGTCACTTGCTTTGCCAGAATCAAACAACTCGCCAATAACTCGCAGATGAGCAGACTGACAGATGTCACGGATGTCGCTACCTGAGAAACCAGCAGCTAGCCTTGCGAATTCGTCAAGGTCCATCTGCGGGTCCAAGTTCAGGTGTTCTGTGTACAGCTTAAGCATATGCAAACGAGCATCGTAGTCGGGCAATGGAACCATTATTCGTTTTTGGAATCTTCGAATAAACGGCCAATCCAACGCCCACGGCTTGTTAGTAGCACCAATGACGTAAACATGGAGTTTTTTGCCTTTGTCCATAACACCGTCCATCTCTTTGAGGAACTGGTTACGAACACGCGTTTCACCACCCACTTCATTGGAGTGCACACCGATTAGTGAATCTAACTCGTCAATGAATAGTATCGCAGGACGTCCATTGCTTGCAGTTTTTCTGGCTTGATTGAACAGTTTCGCAACCTTTTGCTCTGCCTCGCCCAACCACTTGGACATGACAGAAGCAGCGTCAACAGAAACAAAGGCAGCGTCAATTTCAGTAGCAACCGCAGCGGCTAACAGTGTTTTTCCACACCCTGGAGGACCAAACAAAAGGATGCCTCGCGGCCAACCGAGCGGAAACAGGTCTGGTCGTTCAACTGGATAAACTATAGCTTCTTTGATAGCTTTTTTACCAGTGTCTAAACCAACAACTTGGTTCCAGCTTACGTTTGGTTTCTCCTTCAACACTAGCTCGTCGTAGCTTGCCTCTTCTTCTTTAGAACCCTGTGGAGGTTGTTGTTGCGGACTGTCCACCATTTCTACGGTTCGCTCTGGCTGACTTTGAATTGGCTGAACTGGACGGTGTCCTTGTAAAGCTTTTATTCGTTCTTGGTATGCTTGTGCACGTTGAATGTAAACAGTGTTCAAGCCGTAGTTCGGATACAATCTGACAAGCTTAAGAAGTGTAGAGATACCCTTTTGGTACATAGTAATGGCCATCCCCCTTGACCCTTGTTTGTCAAGACGGACAGCCTCCAAAGCATACTTAGTTGCCGCTTGTTCAAGTTCTTGAGAAGCACTCATATGAATCACGACGCAATCTTAATTTTCCCTTTAACCCCAAGACTCTCTAACGCCTTTTCGATTTCATTACATGCAACCCGCAAATCAGTAGCGCATTCACCGATATCCAAGTTGCCTGCTTTGCGTTTTGCGTAATCCAAAACAGACTGTTCTAAGTCTTCGTTGACTGTTAAGGCTACACGTTTCACTTCAGTTTCTTCAAAAGAAACAAAGCTGGCGGAAATCTCAGGCTGAGAAACCTCAGGACCCGAAGCTGTGAGAGCAACCCTTTGTCTGGGCGGTGCCACACGTTGTTGTGGTTGCGGAGTTTCAATCACCGGAGCAGAAACTGGTGGCGCAGGAAGTTTGTCAGTTATTTGCTCTTCCAAGAATTCAGCGACTTCAGCGAGCACTTGTTCACCGCCTTCGGTCTTCATTTCGACGGGCACTTCCATTTTTGCGGAGTCAATCTTAGACAGGGTCATAACTTCGAAAATGCTTTCGTTTACCCTTTCCATTTCAACTGCCATTTGAGGCATGAAATTACGTAGACCGCTAGTTACTGACTGCAGGTTCGTGAGCACAGGTTTAAGGTCAGAAAACGCTGCGTTGAATTCTTTGAGTGTTTCCAAGCGAACAATGATGCGTTCCACTAGGATTTGTGTGTGATAGATGACTTTGGTTAGTTTTCGGAGTTCAGCAAGTTCAGTGGCGAATATTGCGGCGCGTTCTTTGTTGTTTTTCTGTAATGCCGTGGCGCAGGTTGTGAAGAGAATTTTGTCTCTTCTGGTGAGTTTGATTATAACTTGACCTAGTTTATACTGCTGAGACTTTAGTTTAGGTACCGCCTCAACAATTACCTTCTCAAAGTGGGGAGAAGAACGGAAAGGGTTTTTGATCGAGAGTCCCTCACAGACTTAAGAGATTAAGAACTTTGCTGGCTAGGATTTCGAACATGGATGATTACTGGGGGTTCAGGAAGATCAGATGAGACAGATGCAGGTACTTCAGGAACTTCAACTTGTTCAGGTACTTCAGTTTTAGGAGCTTCCGGAGTTTTGTCGCCCAAAAGCAAGTTAGACAACTTGGTTTTTAGAGCATCCAAATCGCTTTTCTCAGCATTAACTCCTTTTAAGCCCCACTGAATGATTGACAAGGCTTTTTCGTATGATTCAGCGTCCAATCTGCCGATTTCACGTTCAATCTCTAAGTTGATCAAAGCAGAGTGCAATTCATGAATCTGGTTGTTGCAGTTTTCGATCTGACTGTCTATGTCGTCCATCAAGTCTTTGGCGTTCTCTTTAAGTTCATTTAGTGCCCCTTCGAAAGTGTTGTGCAAATCGTCATACATTTCTGGTGGAATTTTCTTCTTTTCCACTAGCTCGTTGAGTGCTCTGTCTTTTCTCCAGATTAGCGGAATTTCGTTACAAAGAGACCTTGCCTTGAGTTTCAGAGTCGGCGAAATAATCAAGTTACCGTTGTCAATTTTGATTTGTTCGTTGGAGTAGCTTAGGAACTCTCCGTCACCATGCTCAACAAAGATGCCATCAATACGACCAGTAGGAGTTACCTTGAACGATGCTACGCGACCGATTTGTCTTCCATATTCATCCTTTATTTGTTTGCCAACAAAAAGAAAGGGGTTGGAAATGGATTTTGACACAGTGTCACCTCCTTAATTTCCAAGTATTAGCGCTTAAATCAGCGAAGCTATGCTTCGCTGTTAAGGGCTTCACCAAATGATGGCATGCTTGAAGGCAGATCTGGGAATTTCTCTTTGACTTTGGCTTCTGCAACTGTAGCTGCTTCAGTCAAAATCTTTTGTGCGTCGTCACCTGCGGTCTGGAAGTCAATGTTCATACCGGAGTTGTAGCCTGCGTCCATGATAATTCCGCTAAGCAAGTTGCCGATGCTGCCAAGTTCGCGTTCTGCTTCTGGGAACACTGTAGACATTCCAGTTTTTACGCTGCGCAACACACTGACTGCTGGAGCCAAGGTGCTTACTACATCGCCAAGTTCTGAAACGGTGCTTAATCGTAGAACAATTTGTTCAAGGGCAAGTCTTGCGTGCATAATCATTTTTTCCATTTTTCGTATTTCTGCTAGTTCGTTAGCGAATACGTTTGCACGTGCCATGTCGTGTTTGGTGTATGCTTGTACTATTTTTTGGAAGATGGATTTGTCGCGGTCAGAGAATCTGTCTGCTGCTTTGTCTAATCTTTGGATTTGCATTTCCATCCGTTTTACGGCGAAATCTAATCTTGGTTTCAATGGACCTGGAGGCCTTACGGCGTC